>JBDSDI010000190.1:0-11015 GCA_039920645.1 Bdellovibrionota bacterium
AACTGAATAGCTGATCCAGTTTTCTGTATGGGGTATTAGGAAACTTCCTGAGCGTTCCAACGAAGGCCCCACTCCGCCCTGGCCCCGTACAACAGCAGCAGCTACGGCATCGCCAAATAAACCATTGGATAAAAGATTGCCGACACCCACGTCGGTGGGTTGGTAGCAGAGCGAGCAAAATTCACATGCGACAATGAGCACATTAGAGTCGGGGTATGCCATACAGAATTCTTGAGCTCGGTTGATAGCAGCTCCACCAGCGGCGCACCCTAATTGTGCAATAGGAATTTGCTTTGTATCAGAGCGAAATCCCATGTGGTTAATCAAAAAGGCTGTCATTGAAGGCATCATAAATCCAGTGCAAGAAACGTATATGATGGCGTCGATCTCTTGGATGTTAACCTCCGCATTGAGAAGCGCCTTTTCAATGACCGGAGGTGTGCGGAATTTTGCCTGCTGCTCATAGACTTGGTTGCGCTTCTCAAGGCCGGGGTGCTTTAGAATTTCTTCAATGGGCTGAATAAAGTGACGCTTACGTACGCCCGTATTTCTAAGAAGACGCAAAGCCAATTCCAACTGTGGATGATCGGCGTGAAGTGACTCACAAAGGCTTAAAGTTTGTTCCAAGGTAAGTATATGTTCTGGAACAGAAACGGCTGGCTTGCATAATGTAGGCATATTTTTTCTATAGATCTCATCCGAGCGCTATAGGTCCTTCGAGGATTCTTTTAGAACGTGCGGTTACTTCGGTAAATTTGATATTTATCTAAGTTTAGATTAGGTAAATACCTTATGAACTTTAGGACATCAGATATGCAAAATTTTTTAAAGACCGCTCATTGCAGTACGCTGACTTCAGCCGCTAAGAAAATTGGCATCACACTACCGGCTCTATCTGAGTCGATAAAACGATTCGAATCAGATCTAGGGACTAAACTTTTCTATCGCTCGCGTTCAGGTATCATGCTTACCCCAAATGGCAAAACCACTCTGGAGACGTCGCGAACGGCCTTTGCAAGTTTGCTAAATGTTGAGTCAGCCTGTCAAAATAAGCTATCTTTTGGAGGGCGAACCATTACGGTGGGATGTCACGTCGTCGTTGCCTCTTATACATTGCCACTTGCCTTGCAAAAGCTTGCAAAAAAGATTCCAGATTTCCAAATCAATATCAAACACGGGAGCTCGCGCGATGTCCAAACCCTCGTACAGATGGGCCAGATTGATATTGGAATTGTGGTTAATCCAACGTCGATGCCCGACTTGATTATAAAGAAATTGTGTACCGATGAAGTGAATGTGTGGAGCCACGGCCAGATGCCATCTCAAAAACTTATTTGCAACTCACAGTCCTTCCAAACCCAGAGCGTAATGAGGAAATGGAGGGAGCATCCTACCGACATCATTGAAACTGAAAGTTATGAGCTGATTGTTCGGCTCGTTGAAAAGGGGATTGGTTACGGAATTATTCCCGAACGTGCTGTGCATTTAGTCGGGGCAAAACTGACGAAGCATTGTGATCTTCCGAGTTACAAAGATTCTATCTGCCTTATTTATCGACCTGAGTTTGGTCGCAATCAACTCGAAAGTGAAGTTGTTAAAAGTCTCTCAAGCGGAATTCTAGGCATTTAAAAGTAGATATAGGTTTTTCGAATAACACTCATTGCAATTCGTCATTTTACCTCATGGCTCAGATGAGTTTGAAACCTTGAGTAAGGAGGATGAAATTTATGAAAATTAGAAATCTATATCTGTTATCAACGACTTTTATTTGCTCACTTGCAGGTGCAACGACGAATCGAGTTTTGACCTGCACATTTACGAAAAATCGGTTTAATGCAGAGCCTGAGATACTCGGAGCCTTTAACGTTGTGGAGTGGCCCGGACTTCTGCCATCTGCACAAGGTTCATTTAGGGCCTCATCTCGGAACCTGAAAATTGATGTCAATTCATTAATCATCAAAGACCCGGATACTCAGGAGGAATATGTCCAGACGTCGATGTCCCTTAAAGTTGGAGAAACCATTTTAAAAACGAGTTTTTCTTCTAAGTCGGACGACCAGCGTGCATGGGTCGAAATTAATGATGAAGGCTTTGTACTTTGCACCATGGACTAAACGCGCTGAGCTCCGCCGCGAATATCTCGCACTCGAAGTTTATAAAAGTCTACCTAGTAAATCTTTTTGAAGAGTTGGTCGCAGCTCACGCCATCATTCAGTCGAACGATCCGATCTGCGGCCTTCCTGTTTTGTGATAGGCCTTGAGACTGAACGACTCGGTGGAGTTCAGCCGCTTCACGTGAGATTTCGATATTTCCTAGTGTATCGGCGAAACGATTCGCGAGAGGAACGATATCGGCTGGACCTTCGCGGTAAATCCAACGCACTCCGCTTCCAGATTTCATAGCGGCCGCATCTCCGTGGGCGATTTTCGCGAGATCGACTTCATTAAATTGAAGCGGGCTCACCCCAGATTCAAGATCGCCTTTTAGCCATTCGTCCGCGATCGTGAGGCCGAGGGGAGAGATCGTGACCTTGGAAATATTCTTGGTGGCGTCGAAAGCGGCACCGTCGATAGCTCCGCGCTTGCCGGCTCCGAAGAACCAGTCCGCGTTTTTCCCCCAGTTCGTCCAGTGGTCGGCAATGGCACGCAGGGCGGGGTGTCGATCGCCACTATCGGCGAGTTTCGAAAAGATCACTTCTGAATTTCCGAGTTTGTCCTTCGTGGAAGATACGAGCGAACCGCCGAACTGATCGGAAGAAAAAACCCAAACTTTCTTTCCGTCTGCTCCGAGTTTCTCGAGTCCTCCTAGGACCTCTTGCTTGTGCGGAAGCCAGTTACGAGTGAATTGAAGCTCGCCTCCCGCTGGGTAACGACCTCCGCCCATGGCAAAGATACTTCCAAGATTTTTCGCGAGCTCGGGATTGCTCTCAACCGCCCGCAGGTAGTCGATGCCTTCGCCCAAAATAACGTGATCGTACTTAGCACCATTTTTTTCAGACCACGCAGCGACGTCTCGAAAGAGGTCATCCGCTTTTTCGAGCGGTTGAGTCTCTTTAGTAGCAGGCGGTAGCGAGACAAAGGCCTTGCCACCTAAGCGTTGTTCCGAAAACTTTTTCTCAAGTTGGAAATTGGGAATCGCGTCGATTTCTCCAGGCGCATACTGATGTCCTACGGCGACGCGGATTTCAGGATGACCGAGGTCCTTCAAAACGTTTTGGATACTGTGAGCCATTTCGACAGTGTCGAATCCTTCAGCGACGATGCCCCCATTTTTTAGTGCCTCGCGGCCGTGTTCGGTTCCAAGGATCTGAATTAAACCAAACCAGTCGTCGGGAGAATTCTTGAAAGTCATAAGCAACGCTTTTTTCTCCGAAGGAGCTGCGACGTGTGTTGCGGCGTCTTGGAAGGACGAGAGGTCGACTCCTGGGAGAGCGGCGCGGTAGCCGGGAGAGGGAGGCATCGTGATCGCGGCGCTTTGAAGCAGTTTCAAATGTTTGTCGAGCATCGCGGGGCCATCGAGCGATTGAACATCAAGAATCGAGCGCCCGCCGGGAGCTTCAAGAAGTTCGAACGGCGCCACGACACCTTTGCGAAAATCGACGCTACCCGTGCTGGACATCGAGCGCACTTTGGTCGGAAGCGCAGTGAGTTCACTTTCCGGAAGAAAAGCCAGATGCGTCGGCGCCGTATCCGCGAGGTAGAAGCCGGCGGCGTCTGCGGGATCCTTAAACGACGAGGGGACCCAGCGATCTGCTTCGTTCAAGCCAATTCCAAACTGTTGGCGTGCGGTGTGTTCCCACGCGAGTCCATACTCCTGCGCCGCCGTGAAGACGTCTTTCAACAACGGATGTTTTTGCATCACGTTGGTCAGTTCTTGGCGATAGCGCAGACCCGCGCCATCTTCTGGAAAATATCCCCCCGGTAGTCCCGAACGCTGTTGGACGGTATCGGAAGGGACATGGAAAACGCGTTGAAAAGTTCCACCGTTGACCATCCGTATGAAATTCATGACGGCGTCGGGATCCGCCATCGTGTTGTAGGGCGCCATCAATTTCCCTTTGTTTTCTTTCCAAAGTCCCATCGTGAAGAGATCTCCGAAATGATCTCGAGCGGCAGTCGGGGCTAATCGAATCGCGCTTACCACGTCAGTGGGCGCGGTGATAAGAAGCATATCGATCTTTTCTTTGGGAGGCAGGGATTCAAGAAGCGCGGCGATGCGCTTCGAGGCGTCACCGCTTTTGCCGCGTACCGAATTATAGAAACGACGTTCGTCGCGACTGATGAGATGACCGCCTTCGAGTTCGTTATTTCCGGCAAAGGCTGTGGTCGAGTTGTTGTTGAGATTCGTCGCTGTCCCTGTCCAGACCGGAATATTTAACCCAAGGCCGTTGATAATTTTTTGGAGGATGGCAGATTTTAATTGCACGTTCCCGGTCGACACGACGAACGCATCGATCTGGCTCCGCGAAGAGGGATCCGTCAACATGTGAAGAATCGCGCGAATGTCGTCGTCGAGAACATCGGTCACGATAATTTTTTTATTTCCCGCCGCGGCGGATGCGGTCGTCGAATGCAGGACGGCAGCCAGAAATAGCGTGAGACAAAAAATTAAGGACTTCACGATACCTTTATCGGATTTCCGCGAATGGAAAATAAGAAGAAAAGAAGAGGAGTTTTAAGAGTTTGTTGCGGCGTGCCTTCGGTGTGCTTACTCCGCACGCATAAGGCCGTGAAAGTCACGTATTCTGAAAGCTTTATTGGATTTCATTACGAAGCGGCTGTAAATTTATAAACGGGAAGCAACGATGATCACACTCTATGGATTTGGCCGGGTTCACGATAAAGTCATTGGCGAAACGCGCGACCTGCGAGCGTACTGGGCGCTGGAAGAAACCGGACTCCCGTACCGCGTCCACGGCGTAGATCATACAGGCGGCGAACACCTGCGCGAGGCTTACGGCGAAAAAAGCTGCTTCAACCAGATCCCGGCGATTGACGATAACGGCTTCACCTTAAGCGAATCGGCCGCGATCCTGCTTTATCTCGCCGAAAAGTCGGGAAAGCTGATCCCGCAGGATTTCGAAGGCCGTGCGCGAGTCACCCAGTGGTGTTTCGCGGCTGTCGCAACAGTTGAGCCTCCGCTCGCCGAAATCCAAATGATCCACGGCTTCTTCGGCGTCGAGAAACATAAAGAACGCCTTGAGTTTTTAAACCCATGGGCGGGACGAGTGCTAGGCGGACTAGAAAAACGTCTTATCGGTCGCGAATGGATTGCCTGTACCGACTTCACGGTCGCAGATATTTTGTTGACCTGCGTCCTACGCGAGATTCGTAAGACCGACCTGATGAAATCCTACCCGCGTTTAGCGAATTATTACGATCGCGCGCTGGCGCGTCCGGCGTGGACGCGCGCGCTCACTTCGTATGCGCAATTGCTTGGTAAAAATCTCGCCGATATTCGTTAAGCTTTTCCGACAGCTCTGAAATCAGCACGCTGCGAGATGACGAATTCCAAGTTTTGGCCACCCAAGAAAATGAACAATGGGTCAACGGAAAAAAATGCCGTTGGGGTTTGTATTCAGGTCGAGTGCTATTTAAAATCCACGGAAATCATCTCGCGATTATTGATCCCTCAACGAGTCAAACCGTACTTAATTTTCGGCGCGTAGATTAAACGATTGGCTCCTACTTCGCGCCGCCGGGCACTCCCGTCGAATCCTTTTGGAAACTGGGAACAGGAGGAGCAGTTTCCTGCTTTTGCTTTTCCATCTGTAGATCTGTTGTTTTGGACGAATAAATATAGGAGTCCGGATATTCAACTCGTTTTTTCACGCTTTTGCTCAGATCCTCGGATGTCTCCACGGAAGATCCTGAAACCGAATCCGAATAAGATTGAACTTCAAACACGTGATCGATCAAAGGCTTGAGGACTTCCTGGCTCTTTTTGTTGAAACTGCGAAGGGGCTCCATGGTTTCAACATATTTGAAATCGTTGCTGTCTTGGCGATGAACTTCCACCCCGCGCTTGTCTTCGTAATAGATGATCTTATCGGGAAAATGGTACATCGAATCTGAAATGTTTTTGATTGCTTGGCCGCGAGCGCTCGACACGTCCGATATAAACGCGGAGTCTTGTCTCTTCGAGGCGGCTTCCAGCAGTGCAGCCGCTTGTTTTTCGATGCTCGGAGCAACTTCTAACAGGCAATCAAACTTTCTTTGAATATCTTCGATCGACGAAGAAATTTCCATGAGTTTATTTCCCGTAAATGTCGTGGTCGAATTGAGTGCAGCGATATTGTTATTGGCTTGAAATTTTTTGGCCGAATTAGTGATATTGGATTGTTGGATTTCAAATATTTTCTTGGCCTGAGCTGCCGCTTTCAACCCATTTTGGACAAGGTCGTTGTGATCGCCAGCACAGGAGGAAAAAGCTACTATCAAATCGTAAAACTGGTCGGCTGTTTCCTGGCCCGTTATGGGTCTTTCACAAGTAAAAGGACAGGTCCGAGAGTTCGCCGTAGGAGACGCGCCTGCAATCGCGAGAAAAACTCCGATTATTGCAAATTTTCGAATCAGCGTTTGGAGTTGGGATTTCATATCACCTCGATTTTATTGTCGGCTAAAATTTGGCCAAAGAACACTGCATTTCCCATCATAGCCAAACAAACAAAAAAAGCCCCGACTCCCTGCGGAAATCGAGGCCTGTAGAAATTTTGGAATGCGGGCTTACTTGATATCGAGAATCGTTTGCAGGAGGCGGCTTGCGACTTGGTAAGGGTCGGCGTTCGCTCCGGGACGACGGTCTTCGAGGTAGCCGTAGCCTTTGTTGGCGACGGGGCGAGGGATGCGGATCGACGAACCGCGGTCAGCGACACCGGAGCGGAATTCATGGATCGAGCAGGTTTCGTGCAGACCGGTGAGACGAAGGCTCAAGTCAGCGCCGTAGACGGCGATGTGCTCTTCGTGTTTTTCGCCGAGCTTCTTGATCGCGGATTCGATGGCGCCTTTGCCGGTCGAAGCGTTGCGCATCGAGTTCGTCGAGAAGTTGGTGTGCATGCCGGTACCGTTCCAGTCGCCGCGCACGGGCTTAGGGTGAAGGGTCGCAGCAATGCCGAACTCTTCGCCGACGCGGTAAAGGAGCCAGCGGCTAATCCAAAGGTGGTCGCTGATCGTGAGTGCATCCGCTTTTTCGTTGGATTCTCCACGGTAACCGATCTGGAATTCCCATTGGCCGGGAAGAACTTCCGCGTTCGTGCCGTAGATCATGAGACCCGCGTCGAGAAGGCACTGGGTGTGGGCCTCAACGACTTCGCGTCCGTAGACTTCGTCCGAGCCGACGCCGCAGTAGTAGGGACCTTGAGGGGCAGGGTAGCCGTTCTCGGGGAAGCCGAGCGGGCGCATGCCATCCATCAACGTGTATTCTTGTTCGAAACCGAACCAAGGATCCTCTTTTTGCGCGCCCGACTCGAGGACACGGCGGAGTTCCGCGCGGGTGTTGGTCTTATGAGGAGTGACGCCGTCGGGATTGTAGACTTCGCAAAGAACAAGCACGTTCTTATCTCCGCGGATGGGATCGTTCACGAAGACGACGGGCTTGATGATGCAGTCGGAGTCGTGTCCGGTCGCCTGATTGGTCGACGATCCGTCAAAGCTCCAGTCACCGAAGTCGCTGAGCTGAACTTTGTCGCCCTTGGGCTTGATGATCTTGGTCTTCGAACGCAGTTTTTGCGTTGGAGTCGTTCCGTCCATCCAGATGTATTCAGCTTGAATAAAGGAGCTACCGGTCATTTTTGAATCCCTCTTATAAGTGAGATTCGAAACCTGTCGCGAGATTGGGATTCCCTCCGGGGTCGCAAAAAGAGAACACCTTTGCCGCTTAGGCTTCGACGTATTGTCGATAGGGGTGTTTTAAGGAATTTCACCAGTTTTGGTGAGCGACCCCTTATGGGAGTTTGAGACTAGAGACAAAGTGGCCATAGCGTCAAGGGCCCGGCGAGAATTAGGCAATTTAAGAAGAATTTAGGTCTCGGTTTTGCGCGGCGATTCGTGTGCGGCTTAACAAGAAATTCACAAAAGATACCGACCTTTGTCCCTTAGAATAGAGACTACCGCAGTGTCACCTGTCAGGAAGCGGCGGAAATCAGTCGTCGAAGTTTTAGTGAAAGATCGTAGAATTTTACTCAAGGCCTTAACCGAGGCTGACGATAGGTTTGTCTACTGTTTCAAAAGGGGGGCCTAAGATGCTCAAGAAAGAAAAACTCGAAACCTACAAGAAGAAGCTTCTTGGAATGCGCGAGCAAATCCTCAACCGTGGCAGGGTCACCCGTGCTGAAGGTCTGACGATCGATCGCGAAGACCTCGTCGACGAATCCGATCATGCCGCGATGATTATCCAACAAAGCGTGTCGCTCAACGTTCAGGCTCGCGATCGTTTCCTGCTTCAGGAAATCGAGCATGCTTTGAGCAAGTTCGAGGAAAGCACCTACGGTCTCTGCGAAGATACCGAAGAGCCTATCGACGAAGGTCGTCTGGATGCTCAACCCTGGACCCGCTACTGCGTCGAGGCTCAGGAAGAACGCGAGCGTCTCGCTAAGCGTTTTGCTCGCGCCGGCTAAAAAAGTTTTCTCAAGCGCTTCGACTCGGGGGAGGGGAAGCGCGTTTTAAGGGGGCTGCCAGGGGCAGCATGAAAAAAGGGTGGGTTTCCGAGAGGAAACCCACCCTTCGCTTTTGCGTAGGTTCGCCTTGCGCCAAGGATCAGCCCGCAGGCATCCACGCATTCTGAACGATGTCGTCCTTCAGATCCTTCAGGTAGCTCTTCCAATACTTCTGCGCAATTTTCACGACCTCTTTGGGGTCGTCGGTGATGTAAATCGACTTTAAGTCCTTCTCGCTGATCATGCCTTCGGCGAGCATCGTGTCTTTCATCCAATCGAGAAGCGGACTCCAGTATTTCTTTCCCATCATGATAATCGGGAAGTTCGAGATCTTGCCGGTCTGAATGAGTGTGAGCGCTTCGAACATTTCGTCCAGAGTGCCGACGCCGCCCGGGAGGATGATGAAGGCGTGGGCGTATTTCACGAGCATGACCTTGCGGACGAAGAAGAAGTTGAAGTTCTCGGTGATGTCCACGTAAGGATTCACGTGGGTCTCGAACGGCAGGCGGATGTTGAGACCGATCGAGAGCGCGCCCGCTTCCTTGCCGCCCTTGTTCGACGCTTCCATGGCGCCGGGGCCGCCACCGGTGATGATGGTGAAGCCGGACTTGCCCAGCGCGTACGCCGTGCTTCTAGCGAGCTCGTAGTAGGGCGAATCGGGTTTGATGCGCGCGCTACCGAACATGGAGATGCCTTTGGTAACACCATTGAGGGCCTCGAGGCCTTTAATGAACTCCGCCATGATGCGGAAGGTGCGCCACGTTTCCTTCGCGGGATTGTCTTCGCCTCTTAAAAAGCGGATCTCTTCGAGCTTGCTGCCAGGAATATGATGCAAGACTTCTGGCACTGCCATTTTTTTTTGCATGTCTTCCGTCAGCTTTTTTGGGCTGTTCAGCGAAGCGTTCTTCTTTTTTGATTTTCTATTTCGTGTCATATCGCCGAGTTAGATTAGCAGCTTTCTCAAAGTTGTCATGTTACTTAACCGTTTCTCCCTATGAGCGTGTCAAAAAAACAGGAAGCGCGGAATTGACGGTTCTCTCATTCGCCCGTTTAATTATCTTAAGGGGAGCGGATTTCTGTTAGGCCGCGGATCCAAAAAACCAGGGGAGGGTTTTGAGGATATGGCGTATGGACGCGTTGTTTTAATATTAGGGGCACAAGCAGGGTTGGACTCCATCGTCCAATTTTGTGACGGCATCAAAAAAGGTCGCATTTCATTTCAGGAAGCATCAGTCGCACCCGTTCGCGGGCGCCTCTCGGACGCTGAGATTCTGGGTGTTCTCACTCAAGTCTTCCAGCTCGATTCTTTCCTGCGCCGTGAAGAAGTCTCCGTACAGTGGAGCCTGCTCGGCAACCGTCAAAAGCAAGATCTCGCGAACCTGTCGCGCATCTTCGGAACGGAGATCGAAGCCGGAGATATGCTCCAGGCCGACGATCTCTTCAGCGTGCAATGTGACGCTCTTGTCTACATTCCGCTGGATACTCAACAACCAAAGCAAGTCGAGCATCTGGCTCGTCTCTCGATGGTCATGCCTCGCGTCCGTCACGTTGCGCTTACCGCTTCTCCGAAGTGGAATCATTCGCAGCTGATGGCGCTCAAGGAAACTTGGGAATGGCTTGATCCTCGTCAGAGCAACAAACTCTCTTCCTTCGCGGAAGAGATGATCCGGATGAATGGGGGGCTTACTCGTGGGGACATTCAGAATATCGAATTGCCAGAATCCGCTGTCGAAGCGGTGGATCCAATGATCATTACTCGCAGTCCAGCGCTCAAAGAGCTTCTGGCACTGGTCGACGCGATCGCCGATACCGACAGCACCGTGCTGATCACCGGCGAATCGGGTACCGGCAAAGAACTGATCGCCAATCGTATCCATGCTCGCAGTCATCGCGCGAAATTTCCGCATGTGGCCGTGAACTGTGGAGCGATCCCTGGCGAACTTCTCGAATCGGAACTCTTCGGTCACCTGAAAGGCGCCTTCACCGGCGCGATCAGCAACCGCGAGGGTCGTTTCGAAGCCGCCGAACAGGGAACGCTGTTCCTCGACGAAATCGGCGACATGGGCGCCAACCTGCAGGTGAAGCTGCTGCGCGTGCTCCAGACGCGTCGTTTCGAACCCGTCGGTTCTACGAAATCAAAAAACGCGAACGTCCGTATCATCGCGGCGACAAACTGCGATCTCGAAGATGCTGTCGCTACCGGACGCTTCCGCGAAGATCTCTTCTATCGTCTCAACGTGATTCCTGTGCACATCCCGCCGCTCCGCGAGCGTCAGGAAGATGTGCCGCTCTTGGTGGATTTTTTCGTCAAGCAGTTCAATCGTGATAAGAGCCGCCGCGTGACAGGGGTCACGAGGGCAG
>JBDSDI010000191.1:0-9676 GCA_039920645.1 Bdellovibrionota bacterium
AGAATACGATCCTGCCGATCGACGACAAGACACACGCGGGCGCGTTTTGCGCGAGCGGAGGGCGAGAGCTCGACCAGCTTCAAAAGATCGGCCTCTACGCCGCGCATGAAATTTGTCTGCGCGCAGAACCAACACGGTGCCGGATCTTCGCGGAACACGCGGTGTCCGAGGCGCACGATCTGGCGCACGTCCTTGGAAGTTTCAATATCGCGGATGCGCAAACCTCGTTTCTCCAGCGGAGACGACGATTTGCTGTTCAGATGTATTTGGAGACTCTTGAGAGCGATCTCGGTAGATCCAAGCAGCATGACGCTATCGGCTTCCATACCGAGCCGTTCAAGCTTGCGGCGAAGCCCGGAATTTTTGATCGAGACGTTGAGCTGAAAACAGAAATCGGGTTTTGCTGCGAAGTAGTCTTTGAGGTGGGCAACAAGCCAGCGTTCGGCGCTCGCATCGCCCGACTTAAGACCGATCCACAGCGTTTCGAGTTTCTTGACGCCGATTCGTTCCGAGAAACCCTTCGCGACGCTTACGATCGCTCGCAGTTTCGTTCCATTCCAGAGACAAGCGGGCTCGAAACCCTTGCGCTTCGATTTCCGGATGCCACGCGCAACGTCTTGCTCGAAAAGCGCGCGGGGTTTTTTCCCGGGACGCATCAGCGATTGCTCGCCCATCTGACCCACGATCAACGCCGCTCCCTGCCGAGAGATTTCTTGAATGCCGGGAATTTTCGCTGAAGCCATTTGGAATTTATAGAGTACGCGCAGCTCTCGAACAAGCAAGAAGCCCCTGTTTCTCCTCCAATTTGCGATCAATTTCCATTTATAAATTGACATCGCCCCATAGACTTCTTAAAACCTTGTCATGGGAGCAGTCATTTCTTCCTCGAATCGTTCGCAAGCAGCGCCGAAGCGTCCCCAACTCGCCTTGCCCGGATTGGATTTTTCGTCACGCCTCAGCTTCGGAGGCGCGTTGCTTGAAGGTCGCCGCAAAGACGTCCGCTTTTTCGACCCCAAGCGCGCGCTCCATCTCGTGCTGCGCTCTTCGCAGGCGACCGGCGTGCATTCGCTCCTGAAACATAAGCGTAAAATCGACGAGGTCCTCGATCGGCAGGCGCAGCTGCATGCCGTTAAAATTTATTCACGAGCCAATGCCGGCAATCATCTGCATCTAGTCGTCCGTGCTCCCAACCGCCGGGCGCTAAAGAATTTTCTACGCGCATTTTCCGGTCTCGTCGTACGCCTCGTACTGGGACGCGAGCGCGGCAAAGCACGGAGTCCCGCAAACGCGCGCACGGTTTCCGCCGCCTCGCCTTTCTGGGATGCCCGTCCTTTTTCGCGGGTCGTAGCATGGGGCAAAGCCTTTACGACCCTCACACGCTACGTGCACCAGAACCGCCTTGAGGCCGTCGGCTTCACCCGACCTGAAGCACGCGACATCCTCACCGTTTGTGCGGAGCTCGGACTCGGTCCCCCCACGACGTAAGGCTTCGAGAGTGCATGCGTCAGCCCGAAGGCTATCGCTGTGCAGATATTCGATGCAAATTTTACTGACTGCGTCGTGATCGCATCCAATAAAATCGAGACATAGTCTCCCCGAACCCGATGAACGCCGACTCCGGCATCGCCGAGCACTGTCGTTGCTTCATTCCTCGCAACGCTTCTTCGATAGCGCAGCGCCATCAATACTTCGTCGGGGTCGCGGTCGAGAGCCCCATCTTGAAGCCGAGCTAATTGGCACCCCAGTCCCAAGAGCGCGGACCCTAAGAAGGGTTGCCCCTTTGGTGCGAGTGAGTGTTGCTGCGGCGAGAGCTCCGCCGTCCAATGACTTTCGAGTGTGACCTCATCATCTGACTGCGCGCGGGGCCAACACCGGTGAGAGAAGAAGACTAACCATGCCGAACGATAAAATGAGTCTCATGCTCGCCAGCCTACAGAGCGTATTCTTCGTGCCTAGACCTGAATACGCCGAGCATACGGCGAATATGTTTCAAACCCCTATATAGAAAAACCCGCATTCGGAATTCCTTCCGAATGCGGGTCGCTTTGAAAAACAAAAACCTCAAACTTACTTCAACAAACCTTGGACCGCTTCGCGCTCGCTGACGAGTTCGTCGGTAGTCGCTTTGATCTTTTCTTTGCAGAAATCGCCGAGCTCGACGCCTTGAACGATTTCCCAGGTCTTGCCGTTGTTACGGATCGGGTAACTGAAGACGAGACCCTTCGGAATTCCGTAGGAACCGTCACTCACCACCGCGACCGAATAAATAGTCTTGGTGTCCGAGACGTTCTCGATACGCTTGACGGTATCGATCGCAGCGTTCGCAGCCGATGCCGCAGAGGACGCGCCACGCGCTTTGATGATCTCAGCGCCACGTTGCTGAACGGTCGTCAGGAATGCGCCCTTGAGCCATTCCTTGTCGGTGATGACGTCCATGAGCGGCTTGCCGCCGATCTTCGCTTTGGAGAACTGAGGGTACATGGTGGGCGAGTGGTTGCCCCAGATCGCGAGATCGGTCACTTCGGAAACCGGCACGCCGGCTTTCTGAGCGACTTGAGCGACCGCGCGATTTTGGTCGAGCATCGTCATCGCGAAGAAGTTGCGAGGATCGAGATTCTTCGCGGTCTCTTTGGCGATCCAGCAGTTCGTGTTGCAGGGGTTACCGACCACGAGAACTTTGGCGGTCTTCTTAGCGAACTTATCGAGCGCTTGGCCTTGGCCGATGAAAATGCCACCGTTGATCTTCAGGAGATCGGCGCGTTCCATGCCCGCTTTGCGCGGCACGGATCCGACGAGCAGCGCCCAGTCGATGTCCTTGAAAGCGACCTCCACGTTGGACGTGCAGGTCACCGACGCGAGCGTCGGGAAGGCACAGTCATCAAGCTCGAGCTTCACGCCATTCAGCGAAGGAAGGGCGGCTTCGAGTTCCAGAAGGTTCAGGTCGACGAGAGTGTCGGGACCGAAAACCTGACCGGAAGCGATGCGGAAAAGAAGTGCATAACCGATTTGACCGGCGGCACCCGTTACAGCGACACGTACGCGTTTTTGTCCCATGTTCTCTCGACTCCTTATTTTTTCTTAGAATTCACGAGCTCACTAGGCTCGAAGAAGTAGGAAAGTTCACGCGCTGCGGACTCGGGCGAATCGCTGCCGTGCACGGAGTTCTCGCCAATGCTCAGGGCGAAATCCTTACGGATGGTTCCGGGAGCGGCATTCGCGGGGTTCGTAGCACCCATGACTTCGCGATTTTTTGCGACGGCGTTCTCGCCCTCTAAGCAAAGAAGCATGACGGGCGAGCGGGTCATGAAGGAAACGAGTTCGCCGAAGAAGGGGCGTGCGCTGTGCTCCGCGTAGAAACCTTCCGCTTTGGCTTTGGACATCAGAACAAGCTTGGCGGCGCAGATGTGCAGGCCGTTTTTTTCGAAACGCTCGATGATGCCGCCGATTTTGTTGCGCTCAACCGCGTCGGGTTTGATGATGGAAAAAGTTTTTTCGATAGCCATAGAGATCCTCCTGGGAAAAGCGCTGCGCGCTTTTGACTGACACACTGTAAATTCTACAAGGAGTGTTAGTCCGAAACGGCGTCGCGCTCAAGTTTGCCGAGGCTCCTATCGGAGCTTCGAATCCGAAAATGAGGAGCGTCACGAAAGCTTGTTGGTGACGCAAGGCATTAGGTACTCAGATGTGAGATGCTGGCACTCCAAATGGAGGCCCTCTTATGAAAATCGAAAAAGTTCTCTACACCGCCCATGCCAAAGCCACCGGAGGCCGCGACGGCTCTGTGAAAAGCTCGGACGACATCCTTAACCTCAAGCTTACGACCCCCAAGGAACTCGGCGGTCCCGGAGGCCACGCCACCAACCCCGAGCAGCTCTTCGCCGCCGGATACTCGGCCTGCTTCATGAGCGCATTGAAGTTCGTCTCGATGAAAGAGAAGGTCGCCCTTCCCGCCGACGCGAACGTCGAAGGATCGGTCGGCATCGGTCCGATCCCCACGGGATTCGGCCTGCAGGTCGAACTCAAAGTGAATCTGCCCGGCGTCGACAAAGCCGTCGCTCAGGGTCTGGTCGATAAGGCGCACATCGTTTGCCCTTACTCGAATGCGACCCGCGGCAACATCGAAGTCAAAATCGTCGTCGCTTAAAGCACGCTTAAGAGGCTCGGCTCACTGGGAGCTGAGCATCTTCTTTTCGAAATTGAGATAGTTGTCGAAGGTGGTGAGTTCTTCGCGCTTAAATGTCTGATCTTTGTAGCTCGTGTCAGGCGTGCTCGGATTAGGATTCTTGTTGGGGTTCTCCGGGAATTTGTAGCTCTGCGAATTCTCGAAACGCGCCCCACTCCGCTGCACGACTTTAATCGGGAGCGAAGGCCCCAGAAGCGATTTAGGGCTGAAGGTCCGCTCAATAGGCATCAGGAAATTCACCAGGGCGCTCGCGCCGTCGGCGCAGTTATTGGTGAGCGCAACCGCAGGTCCGATGTTCACGCCCCTGATTTTAGGAACTAGAATCGGGAGGGCTTCTTTTTGCGTCTTGGTGAGCGGAAGGATCTCGGCCCTCACGTTCATATAGCGTTTGGTGATCTGAGTTTCGCTCCATTTCCAAAGGTTGTCGGTATCGACCATGTTGGGAATCTTGGGGTCGGCGCTATTGGGAAGCGCAGCTTCATAGAACTGGCGGTTCTTAGAGCCGGGATTGAGCAGCAGATCTTTCTCGGGGCCCTCGCCCGCGTAGCGAATGCCGAGCGCGGAATGCCCGAGGTCGAGTTTGCGACGCAGATCCGTCGCGAAGTTACCGGTCTTTTTGAAATAACCCTTCTGGTGCAGAACCATCAGAATGGGATCGCCTTTTTTGATCTTCTCGTCATGATGCTTGGTGTCCTCGGCTTCAAACTTCAATTTCCACCAAAGCTCGGCGATTTCGTCTTTCGACGAGATCTCAGTCTTGGAAAGTTTCGCGACGAAGACGCTTTTCACGCGATCGAGCATGTTGATGGAATGGTCACCTTTTGCCGGATTCCAAACTCGCATCGCATCGAGATCCTCGAGCGCGAAGCGGAACTGACGATCTTCCTTGGAAAGGTAATCGAAGAGGGCCTTCGAGATCGCTTCGTTTTTCGCGACGCCCGTGAGGCCCTTGGGAATCGTAAGCGCAAGGGCGGAGGCCTCACGCTGAACCGTCGCGGGTCCATGAGCGCCACCTCCCGCGACTTGCTTCGTGGTGTAGATCATCTCAGCCGTCGCCTGCGTGCCGCCCTCTTTGATGCGCAGATCGAGTTCGCCGTAGTTTTTGTCGAGATAGTCGGGAAGCTTCAAGGCCTGAGAAAGTTTCCCAGCTTGAGAAACGCCAACTGAAAATAAAAAAATCGAAGCAAGAAAGAGATTCTTCATACTTCGATTTTAACATTTTGCGTGACCGAGAATCTACGCCAAGAAAACGTCGATTCTCGGAAGCTTTGATCAGAAGTTGTATTTCAGATTACCGAAATAACTCAAACGATCACCGAGATCGCCGACCATGATTTCTGCGCCAACCGAGATTTCGCTCGTCAACACGTGATCATAACCCGCAACAACACCCCAATCGCCCGAATTTCCGCCAAAAGCGGAGTTTTTGTCGTTGTTAACGAAGGTTTGGGTTCCCGCGACAAATACCCCCGCCGAAAGGCCAGGCACCTTCTCAAAATGATAACGCCCTTTAGCGCCATACTCGAGCAACCATGCCTTTCGTCCAAGGAGATCGAATGAATTGCGAAGCGCGTAGATGCCGACGCTGAACTCCGGAGAAAGGTGGTACGCGCCTTCGAGACCGTAAGTAAAGAGTCCGCTACCAAGATCATCGAAACTCGAGTTTGCTCCAAGCAAAACTCCCGCAAAACCCCGCGAGGCCATCGCGGGCGCAGTCACTGAACAAAGACCCAAGACCAAAAGCAAATTTTTGAATTTCACTTTATTATCTCTCACTCAATTAACTTCGAATATTTCAAGCCCGGCCGCCGCGCTCAGCGAGCAGCGCCTTCAAGGTCGAACCCATTTCGGCCGGCGAAGGTGCGACGCGAATTCCGGCAGCGACCATAGCCGCCATCTTGGAGTCCGCAGTGCCGCTGCCGCCGCTGATGATCGCACCGGCGTGGCCCATGCGACGTCCGGGAGGTGCCGTACGTCCGGCGATAAAGCCGACAACGGGTTTTTTGCAATTCTTCTTCACCCACGCGGCCGCTTCCTCTTCCGCAGTGCCGCCGATTTCGCCGATCATGACGATCGACTCGGTTCCGGCGTCGTTGTTGAAGAGCTCAAGGCAATCGATGAATTCCATGCCTTTGACGGGGTCACCACCGATACCGATACAGGTCGATTGCCCCATGCCGAGCTCAGACGTTTGATGAACCGCTTCGTAAGTAAGGGTGCCGGAGCGCGAGACGATGCCGACACCGCCGACCTTGTGAATGTAACCGGGCATGATACCAACCTTGGCTTGTCCGGGCGTGATGATGCCGGGACAGTTGGGTCCGATAAGACGAACGATCTGTTGGCCTGCGGCTTTGCGGCGAACGTTCGTCTTAGCGAGGAATTCTTTCACCTTCAGCATATCCAGGACAGGAATGCCTTCCGTGATGCAAACGATAAGTTCGACGCCGGCGTCGATCGACTCGAGGATCGCGTCCGCCGCGCCGAAAGGAGGAACGAAAATCATGGAGACGTTCGCGTTCTCTTTTTTCACGGATTCGACGACGGAGTCCCAGACGGGGAATCCTTCGACGGTTTGACCGCCGCGTCCAGGAGTGACACCGCCAACCACTTTAGAGCCGTAGTCACGGCAACCCATGGCATGGAAGAGACCGGTTTTTCCCGTGATCCCTTGAACGATGATACGAGAATCTTTAGTGAGAAGCACAGACATGTTTAGCGTCCTTCTTTCATCGCCTTGACGGCCTTTTGTGCGCCGTCGGCCATGGAGGTTGCGGGGATGATGGCGAGCCCGCTCTCTGCGAGCATCTTACGCCCAATGGCGACGTTGGTGCCCTCGAGACGAACGATGAGGGGAACCGTGAGTCCCACTTCTTTGGTCGCACTGATGACGCCTTCTGCGATCGTGTCGCACTTCATGATGCCGCCGAAAATGTTGACGAAGATCGCTTTGACCTTCTTATCTTTGGTGATGATCTTGAAAGCTTCGCGTACTTTTTCCGCCGTAGCGCCGCCTCCGACGTCAAGGAAGTTGGCGGGATCGCCGCCGTAGTGCTTGATGATGTCCATGGTCGCCATCGCGAGTCCCGCGCCGTTGACCATGCATCCGATGTTTCCGTAGAGTGAAATAAAGTTCAGGTCCCATTTCGCCGCCTCGAGTTCGGCCGCGTCTTCTTCATCGGGATCAAGCATGGTCGCGACGTCGGGGTGACGCTTCAGGGCGTTGTCGTCGAAGTTTATCTTCCCGTCGAGCGCCATGATCTTCTGCGACTCGCCTTCGCCAACGATGGCGAGCGGATTGATTTCGAGGATGGAGCAGTCTTTGGAGACGAACATCGCATAGAGCTTCTCCATGAAAGTGTTGAGCTGACCGGAAAGGTTTCCGGGGGACTTAGGATCCAGAGACAGTCCAAGAAAACTCGTGAGCTTTCTTGAATGAAAAGCCTGCCAGCCGGTCGAGGGGTCGATCGGCAACGTGAGTATCTTTTCGGGATGCGAGTGCGCAAGTTCTTCGATCTCCATGCCGCCTTCGGGCGACGCAAGGAGAGAGACGCATCCGCGGTCGCGATCGAGAATGAGCGAGAGATACATTTCTTTTTTGGGAGGAGTCGCTTCTTCGATGAAAAGGCGCTTTACGACTTTGCCTTCGGGACCCGTCTGATGAGTCACGAGGGTCATTCCGAAAATTTGCTTCGCGATCGGCTCGACGTCTTCACGGGTCTTGGCGATCTTCACACCGCCGCCCTTACCGCGTCCACCGGCGTGGATCTGCGCTTTGACGACGAAGGCTTTCACACCTTGCGCGGCCAAGGTGCCGGCCGCTTCGACGGCCTCCTTGACAGAAAAACAGGGGATCCCCCGGGGAACCGCAACGCCAGCATTGCGGAAGAGTTCTTTCGCTTGGTACTCGTGAATCTTCATTGTGTGTGGAAATTAGCACGGCCCCCCGGGCTTGGAAAACGGAGCCCTGCGTTAGTTAGGGGAGACGACGCACAGCAAAATTCCCTTCACCCCAAGCTCGTCTACAATGAGGTCAAATGTCAGACCGCTTCTTCACCTTGATGGTGATCCCCGAGAAAAGTGACCGCGTCCGCAAGATCAGTATTCCAACCGCGTACCTGCGCGTGCTTTCAGTGCTCTCGGTGGTCCTTATTGTGCTCGGCTTTTTCGTCTTCTTCGACTACATCCACCTCCTGAGCCAAGTCGCCGAAAACAAAAAACTCAAAGTCGAGAACCACGTGCTTCGCATCGATGTTGAAACCGCGAAGACCAAGCTCGACACGCTCGATCAGAGCGTCTCTCGACTCAAATCCTTCGCGCAGAAACTGCGCGTGATCTCGAACCTCGATCAGCCTGGCGCTTCAAAACTTCTCGAAGCTCCGCAAGGCGCGCCTTCCGTAACTCCGACGAACATCCAAGAGGAAGAATCCGGATCGATCGAAGATCCGAATGCGGCCTACACCCCTCCGCCCGCCCGCCCCGAGGATCACATCCTTCAGGCAAGCGACAAGCACGATCAGCTCGAGTACCAGCGTTCGCTCACCACCCCTCAGGACGAGGATCAGCAGCAAGTCTTTACCGACAACATTCTCGGATCGCTCGAAGCGATTTCGCGCAACACCGATCAGCTTCAAGCGCAGACGCTGCTGGAAGAACAGGGCTATGCCGATCTTCAGGAACACATGCAGGACAATGCCATTCGCTTGCGCGCGACTCCGAGCATCATGCCGACGCGCGGTTGGTTCAGTTCCGAATTCGGTTATCGCGTGAATCCCTTCTCGGGAACGAAGACCTTTCACGCGGGCATCGATATCGCGAATTTCACGGGGACGCCCGTCTACGCCACGGCCGACGGGATCGTCAGCTACGCGGGTCCTCGCGGAGGCTACGGAAACGTCGTCCAGATCGATCACGGCTTCGGGATCGTCACGCGCTTCGGCCACAACTCCAAACTGCTTGTAACGGTCGGTAAACGCGTCAGACGCGGCGACCTCATCTCCGAAATCGGATCGACCGGCCGCTCGACAGCGCCTCACTGTCACTATGAGGTCGTGTTAAACGGCAAACCTGTGAACCCCCGGGCCTTTATCCTCGAAGAGACGTTTTAAGCCCTCCCCCAAATCCACTGTCCAAAGTTTAGACGGCCCTTCGCCACTTTGGTCCGCGCGCGTCCGACAGGGTTCGAAAGCGCCTGGATGAGGCCTCATGCCGTTTCTAGCACTGGCATATCGCGTGCAATTACCCTTACAGAAGCTGAGTTGAAGTTGAAGCTGGATAAATTGAAGTTGCCGTTGAGTTGAAGCGAGAAACTGTCTCACCTCGGGTGTATCCCTCCCCCCCAATCCCCCTCCACCCGAGGTGAGGCAGCCCCCTTAAATCGGTCCCTTCACGGTGTCCCCCCACTGTGTGTGTTCATCCCCTCCCCCGCCGTGCTCCTTTCCCCCGAGGAGCACGGCCCCCTTTTTTCCTTTAAAAAACTAAAAGCGCCGCGTT
>JBDSDI010000192.1:0-4983 GCA_039920645.1 Bdellovibrionota bacterium
ATTTTGCGATCGGTGCCGAAGCCGCGCCGATGTAGCTGTCGGCCGCTCCGTAATAAATAAAACGTCGACCTTTGAACTCGACGCTGCCCGAAGCGAAGACAACCTTCTCGACTTGACCGTTGATTTCCCAAGGTTCCGTTGGGGAGAGGAACGGACCTTTCGAGGCGTAGATCGGTTTGCCGGTTGGATTCTCCAAGCTGAAGATGCGGTAACCCACTTGGTAGCCTTTGGGAGGTGCGTCGCCATGAAGTGTGACGTAAATGCCGTGAGTCTGTCCGGTCGCTTTGGCGAGCTCAGGAGGCAGTGGTCCGATGACGGGTTCGAATGCCGCTTCCACGAGCCCATGATCGTATTCGCCGGGGCGAGTAGTGATCGACGGCTTCTGATGCGCGGGCCATTTCCAACCGAGCGGAGTATCGGATTCCATGGCCATGATTCCGCCATGATCGGCGGCGCCTTCGCCAGCGTAAAGAATATTGCGAATCTTGCCGGTCTTCGGGTCGGCGTACTGAATCGCGGCGGCGGATTTGTTCCACGCGGGGTTCCCAGGCACAAGCGGATTTTTGATCATATCCGCGTCGTCGAAGAGGGGCCCGATTTTACGGAACTCGCCCCCGAGATCGTTGCGATTGAAGAGCGTGGTGGAAATACGCGCGGTCTTTCCGTCGTAGGCGGTAAAAAGAATCGCGCTATCGAAACTTTTTCCCTCATGGATGACAGGCTGAAGATCGAATCTTGCGATGCGAGGATCTTCGATGCCGCCCAAAAGATCTGAGGGAAGGCTTGGCTCAAAGAGAGGTTTCTCTTGCGACAATGTGAAATGGAGACCGTCGTCGCTCTCATAGAGTTTAGGAAGCGAGAGACGGGCCCAAGGAGAATCTTCGGGCAGTTCTTTTTCGGCGCGCGCGACGATGAAGACTTTTTCTTTTCCGTTTTTACGTCCTACGAAAGCCGTGGGATTGTAGAGGGCTTTAATATCCCCGTTCGGACCGAGAATTTTTCCGTGCTTTACGAAGGGTCCTGATACGAAAGCGGGGACATCGACCGGATGTTCCGCTGCGAGCGGCATGCCCTTGTGGCGGACTTCGGCCTTGGAATTGCCCGGAACCCATTTCCCTTTTTTTGCTACGGGCGCCTCTGCACTCGCCCCAAACGGCAGCTCGCTGTGCGAGTGCTCGTTGAGCATGAGCTGCGCGTAGACCTCGTCGCACGATGCGGCGTGAGTCCTCTGAGGATCGAGGACGATCAGGAGCAGCAGGCAGCAAGTGCGTGTGAATTTGCGACTACACATGAGGCGTCATCATGCTTTCATTATGGGCGCATTAAGGACCCATAACATTAAGTTTGCGCCAATAATCGCTCGGACCACTTTTCAGTCCAGGTTTCGTCTTTCGAAAGTTTCGTGGAGGAGGCCGCACCTTGATTCATCTAAATTGTTGATTTAATTCGACATCGTTCGAGAGAAAAAGTTTGACGCGGTGCATGATTATCCTCTATAAGCACAGCTCTGAAAGGCGGTTTCATGATGAAATCCACCAGGTCTCTCAGCACTTTCTTCCTCGCGGCCACTCTCCTTTGCGGCTCTTCGATTTCCCACGCACAGGACTTGAATACCGACCCTCACACCGCGCTCGATAATACCCGGCTTGTCGAAGCTTCAATCTCGAAGCTCTACCGCGCGCGCGTGCTTCTCGAAGACTATCGCAGATGGCCCGAATCCTTTGAGCTCCTTCGCGACATTCTGAAGAACGATCAGACGCTCACGGCGGTACCTCGCAAGAAAATCGAAACTGCTGCAGCTCAGATCAAAATGTATTTGCCCGGCCGCTGGCTCAGCCGTGCCGTTGGCGGACGGCACTTACTCAGACCTTTCCTCGAAGCGAGCTACTTGCTTAACGAAGCGCTGATGGATTCGCGCGTCGCTCTCAACACGAGTTCGGACTCCGAGGTTATTTTCGTCGAGCAACTCCTAAAGAGTTACTTCTTCCCCGGCAACGAGACCCAAGGCGAAATCGAATTCCCCGCCTATGAAAGCTATTCCTTCGATCTCTATGCCCTCAACGCCGAGAACATCGCGGCCGCGCGTCGCGAACGCAGCGATGATCCCGAAGCTAAGCAAGCCGAAACGACGAAGCTCGCTGAACCCGTGCAAGAAAAAGCGATTGCTCCAGATGCAGCGCCCGTCGATCTCGACGACGCGAGCCTGAGCCGCCGCTTCACGGCCGCAAATGGATTCATCAACAACCTCATCGATGGCGGCGTCGCAATCGCTGAGATCACCAAAGAAGCTCGCTCGCTCATCAGTCACTACCAAGTCCCTAACCGCGTCAAGAACCGCTACCTGCCCACGTCGATGCTTCTCCAGGCGATCGCCGATCCAGGTACGGCGCTGCTTGATCCTCAACTCCAATCCTTCCTCAAGGGCGTGCGCCTCAAGGTTGCTCTCGGTCAGACGGAAAGTCCCGGAGTAAACGACATCTTGAGTCTTAAACAGATTCTCGGCGCGAATGCCGTCTTCGAAAGAAACGGCGAGACGCGTATTCGTTTGAGCTACTTGATGGATCAACAAACGGGCAATTCTTACATGAAGAGCGGACTCGAGTTGAGTCTGCAGGACGTGAAGGGTAGCGGCCGTTCGATTCTCTACGCGATCTCGACCGTCTCAGGCGAAGAGCAGATGATGCTTCGCACGCTCCAAGCCGCGGCCGCGATGGCGCGTGATATGGACCACGCCGTCGCAATCGGCAAGCAGGTCGCAACGGCGCTTCCTCTCATAGGAAAATTGCAGAAGCTCGGCAGCATTTCGCTGACCAGTCTTCTCGCGGCGCTTCCCGCCGCTGCTCAAGGCGTAAACGCACTCGTTGCCACCGCGAATGGCGGCTTGATCGGCACCGGACTGCGCACGGCCGCATGGGCTCTTAAAGGAATCGTGAGCCTTCAAAGCGTCGGCGTGAAAGTCACGACGAAGCTCAGTCCCAAAGCTATGAAGATCCTCTCGGCCGCTAAAAACAACAAATACGTCAAAGACGGAAGCGTCACGGGCATTTTGACTCTTGCCGTTGCTGCGACCCAGATCACGGTTGGCGTGATTGAGTACCGCGCGACCGACGATGAAGATCGTAAATCGGAAATCTACGTCGATACGCTCGCGCGCGTCGGTGCTACCGCGAGCTACATGCTTCCCGTCGTCGGGTGGGCCGCCGCCGCGCTCGACCTTGGTCACGCTTTCCTCGGCGTTCCTGTCGAGACCGCCGATCTCTTCAAAGGCTACGGCCGCGCCGTGAGCGCCACGACCTATTGGTTCATGGGCACGAGCGAAGCCGATGTCAAGATGACGGAGATCGAAGCGGCTCTGAATATTCCCCGGAACGACATCTTCTTCACCCAATGGGGTAAGCAGAAGAATCTGAGCGTCGAAGCTTGCAACATGTCGCTTACGAAACTTCGCAGTGAAACCCAAAGCCTCGCGATCGGCGAGCTGAGCTTCATCTACCTCGCACACCGTAGCTTCGCTTCGGGCACGAACTACTCCTACGGCGCCCGTCTCGAGACGCATCTGCGCTCGTACCTGAACAACAAGAAGGCCGCCAACGATGCGGCTCAAAAAATCCAGGAGGACTTGAAGTCCCAACTCAGCCTGAAGGTCTCTGGCGGACCCGAAGGAGGAGCTGAAGGCTCCGCCCGCTCGGGTGCCGCGGCCTAAGCCAAGTGCAGAAGGCGCGAGTTCAGCTCGAAGCCGATGACTGTGATATCGGATTTCTTTTGCTGCGCTTTCATGTGATCTTCCATCGAGATCGCAAGGTGGTTGATATTCGCGAGCAAGTTGTCCTCAGTGTCGGTACCGATTAAACCTTTAAGGTCCAGCGGCTTCGCGTAGTCGGCGAGTTCGGTGCCCGAATTCCATTCCGAACCCGTTACGAAGAAGCGCGATCCCGCTTCGAGATTTTGCGAGAAGCGGTACGCGCGCAGTGAACTGATGGGGTCCGTGCTGGGTGCGCGCGCCATGAGCGCCGGATTTTTCAGCAAGGGCTCGGGTTCGACGTAGCTGATATCGCCCAAGATGCCTTTCTCGTATTTACGCGCGAAGACGGGTGCTTGTCCGATACCCACGCCTTCCAAGAGAAGTTTGTTGAGGTCGAGCTTAGCGACCATCAAGCGGTAGGACCCTTTCTTTTGTGCCGCGGTGATTGATTCGGTGAGATCGTCAAAAACTTTCTCGACGCTCGGACCTTGCGCGGTCTGCACGAGCTCGACGGACTTCGTATGAATCAGACTCTGCAGCAGCACGCTGCTCAGGCCGAAGCTTGAGGTCCAGGACTGAACAATCCACAATTCGCGATTGCGATGAACAGGAATCAGATCGTACGACTCGCTCGAAAGTTCGCGAGCGCTGATGTAGCGCGCTTGGCACTGAAGCCCCGTCATTTCGGGAATACGATTGGGCATGAGTTGGCTTTGAAGCGCGCGCGCCAGGCGAAGATCTTCCTGGGTGGCATCAAAAAGGGAAACGAGTTCTTTCTCCAGGCGCTGAAGACGTTCTTGAAGTTGCTTAAGGGCGGCGTCGGAAGTGTCCATGTCTCAAAGTCTAAGGCCTAAATGCCATGCCGTCAGGCCTTCACGTTCGAGTTCCTGCGACCCGTCGTTCCAAGATGAGAAGTTGGGATCTTTTCCTAAGAGGCGGCTGAGATTTCGGATCTCCTCGGGATCAACGCTGCAGATCGAAACGAAAAGATCTTTGGCGTCAAGAAGACGAAGACTCGTAATGATTTTCTCCTGAATACTTTTCAGCGAATCGAGTCGCTCGAAGGGATTCTGATCCAACAGATCCGGACGCGTGTGCAACGTGCCTGAGCCCGAGCAGGGAAGGTCGGCAAGCACGATATCCCAGCGGCGAGAGGAGAGATCGGTGGGAATTTCGTCTTCTCCCCATGCGATCACGCGCGTCTCGATGTTTTCGGGAAGGAGGCCCTTCCAAGCACCGAC
>JBDSDI010000193.1:0-5880 GCA_039920645.1 Bdellovibrionota bacterium
AGGCCCGTGAGGCCCTTCTGAAGAAAGGCGAGAGAAAGCAAACCCCCTGCGACGAGCGTCCACGAGAGCGAGCGGCGTGACAGTGCGCGGGAATAGGCCACAAGAAAGAGCGTGCCAAAGACGAGGCATCCGGGATCTAAATAGAAGTTCGAAAAATAATTCGAGAACACGCTCATGCTCCACAGCATCAGCACGGCAAAAACGGCGGCGCGAGCCGAGTAGAAACGTTCTGTGATCTTATAGACGAGTGCGAGAGCGAGAACGTAGAAGATGTGGCCCTGCAGGCGGGCCGACCAGTCATCGATCGGGAGAACCTTGAAGATGAGCGCTTGCAGCCAAAAGCCAAGATGCGGGTGCTCGGCGAAGGGGGTGAAATCGGGTGTGCCGGCATCCAAACGAAACCACTCGCCCGTTCTCGCGATGTTGCGTGCGATGGATGCGTAGAGTGGACCGTCGATACTGATCCCTTGCTCGAAATTCCTCGCGCCGACTGAAAGTGCGGCAAGGCTTAAGAGCCAAAGCAGGAGTGTCACTTGATCTTGAGTTCGCCGAGCTTCACGCTCGCCACTTTAGAGACGCCGGGGTGTTCCATCGTGACGCCGAAGAGCGCATCCGCGTGGTCCATGGTCTGCTTGTGGTGAGTGATCATGATGATCTGCGAGGTATTGGACATGTTACGGATCTGCTTGTTGAAGCGACCCACGTTCGCGTCGTCTAGAGGTGCGTCGACTTCGTCGAGAACGCAGAACGGACTTGGCTTGATGCTGAAGATACCGAAGATCAGCGAGACGGCCGTGAGGGCCTTTTCTCCGCCCGACAGCAGCGTCACGGATTGAAGCTTCTTGCCGGGAGGCTGAGCGACGATTTCGACACCGGTCTCGAGAAGATTGTCGGGATTTGTCAGGCGCAATTCGCCCATACCGCCGCCGAAGAGAACGGGGAAGGTCTTTTGGAAGGCCTGGTTAACCGCCACGAAGGCTTCAGAGAAGCGCTCGCGCGATTCGCGGTCGATGCGCTCGATCGCGGCTTCAAGCTGCTTGATGCCGTCATGAACGTCTTGGCGTTGGATATAGAGGAACTCGTAGCGCTTGCTCTTCTCGTCGAATTCTTCGACAGCGACCATGTTGATCTTGCCGAGGTTCTCGATCCGACGACGCAGTTGGTCCGCACGTTCGCGAGCGGTTTCGGGATTGGCGACTTCTTCCGTATCCAGAGGAGTCGACATCTCAGAGAGTTGGTCGAGCGAGAGGTCTTCGATAACGATGTTGTATTGCTCAATGAGCTTTTGCGAAAGGTTCTTGAGTTCGACGTCGTGGATCGCGAGTTGTTGTTGCAGGTCGCGGATATCGCTGACGATACGCTGGTTCTCGCGGTTCTTGGTGTCGAAGCCGTTCTCGATTTCTTTGAGCGAAGCCTTGCCGGTTTGGACGCTTTCCAAAAGACCGATCTCAATGGCTTGCGCGCCTTCGAAAGCCGCTTGTTGGACGGCGATGTCTTCGAGACGTTTTTCGATCTCGACGACGCAGCTGCGGATATCCTGTTCGATTTCGACGAGGCGTTCTTCGATCTGGAGTTTACGGGCCGCCGACGAGCTCTTCTCGTGTTCGAGAGTGGCGCGGCGGGTTTCGGCGGTTCCGAGCTCGCGTTCCATTTGGCGCTGCGAGTTTTGCAAGGTCGAGTGAGCCGTTTCGTGCGCGCGCTGTTCTTCGAGACGCGTGTCGAGCTGCAGTTGCAGTTCGTGAACGCTGGTCTCGGCCTGATGACGTTCATCTTCGGTGCCCTCGAGCTCGGTGACGAGCTGAGTGATGCGGCTAGAGACTTCCGCCATTTCGTGTTCGGCGCGAACGAGGTCCGATCCGAGCAGGCTCGTCTTTTCTTGGAGACGGGCGAGGGACGCTTCGTCCTGGCGGAGCAGGTGAGAAAGATTCTCGACGTCGGGGTTCAGGGCCGACAGGCGTGCGGTCAGTTCGCGGAACTGAGCCTTCGCGTGATTGTAGGACTGCATGCAGTCGTCGAGCATTGCCTGCGCGGCCGCGAACTCGTTCTCGAGGACGCTGGTCTGCTCACGCAGTTCTTTGATTTCGCGTTTGCGATGAACGAGGCTCGTAGAAGTCGCTTCGTTGCTTTCGAGCGGAGCGACATCGAGGAAACCCTCTTTCCAGAGGATATCGCCGTCGAGCGAGACGAGGTTCATCGGAAGTGTTTCGAGGTCGAGCGCGATCTCGGTGAAAGCCTTGCGGTCGCGAACGATCCAGAAGTCCTCAAGCAGACAGAGCCAGGGCGAATCGCTGGCGACTTCTTCGTTCACGAGGACGTCGCGCATGGGGCCGATGACGTCGCTGCGAGCGAGGAGGTACTCACGAACCGATTGAAGCTGCGGGAGCTTCTGGAATTCGAAAACGGGAGCGGCGATTTCCTGGGCGACGAGGCCGTCGGGTCCAGGAACTTCGGACGCGAATACGGGCGTCTCGTCGGAGGAAGAGAACGAAGCGGGCGAACTGTCGCCGGTGTCGTCGGATGATGACCAATCCGACATCGAAACGTTCGGAGCGGGCATGTCACGTTCGGGAACGGCCATGAAGACGTTCTCGAGAGTGTTCGAACTCGAGCCGGCTTGGGAATTTTGGATGCTCAGACCGGGAATCCAGAAGCGGGACTTCTGGTTTTTGGATTCGGAATCGGCGTGGTTTGCGAGGAAGTGCTGGAGATCTTCGATGTCGTTGAAGCTCGAAGCGGCAACGCGCTGGAGGTTTTGTCCGAGTGCGGCTTCGACGGCCTTTTCGAAAGTTCCAGGAACTTTGACGCTGTCGAGCAGCAGGCTCTCTTGGAGACCTTTCTCACGCAGATGCAGCGCGAGGGTCTTGGAGGACGCATCGATCCCTTCGAGGTTCTGATCGAGGGCTTCGAGTTGTTCCTTGCGGACGCGCACGATGGTGAGCTCTTCGCGGGTCTTATCGCGGATCTGCGAAAGTTCGGTGCGGCTGGTTTCGAGGCGGAGCAGGTCGGCGTCGACTTCGTTCTTTGCGGCTTCGAGATCGCTACGTGTTCCAAAAGCTTCTTCGAGTGCGGAGAGGGTGCTGCGCTTGGTGTCTTCCTTGGAAGCGATTTCTTGAGCGACGGACTCGAGTTGAGTCTCGAGTGAGCCCTTGCGGTTCGCCAGCTGCGCGAGAGTCTTTTGCAGACCCTGAATCTCCTGGGTGAGACGCGTCTGTTTAATTTCGATGTCGTGAAGCGAACGGCGCGCGGTGCCGAGCTGAGCGCGGTACTGCTCCGAGCCTTCCTTCATGTCATGAAGCTGCGTGAGCGAAGCTTCGAGACGTGCGAGCGTTTCTTCGGACTGAGTGTTGAGCGTCTCGATTTGGTCGAGGGCTTCGTTCAGTTCGGTCTCGAGCGCGCTCTCGCGCGTTTGCAGCCCGGTCAGCGTGGACTCGAGGCCTTCGACTTGTTCGCGCAGGGAATCTTTGCGGGTGTTGAGCGAGCCCATGCGTCCTTCGAGTTCCTTGAGTTGAACTTCGGAATTACGCGTGGACTGGCGTGCGGTGCCCAGTTCTTCTTCCAAATGGATGAGGTTCAGCTCGGACTCTTCGAGTTGGAGCTTGAGCGTTTCGAGGTGAGCTTCGTTCTCCGAGACTTGGAAACGCAGACGCTCGACGACTTGCGACGCTTCGGTCTTGTCGCCCGTGCGGCTCAGCCACTCGCGCGAAACGAGACGGAGTTCAAGCGATTTCAGTTCGTCGGAGTAGCTGCGGAATTTCTCGGCCTTGGTGGCTTGCGCCTTCAGGGTCGCCAGAGATTTTTTGAGATCTTTGAGGATGTCGTCGATGCGGTCGAGATTCGTGCGCGAATTGGCGAGCTTGCGCTCGGTCTCGGCCTTGCGAGCCTTGAACTTCATGATGCCCGCGACTTCTTCGATGACGGTGCGACGCTCTTCGGGCTTCTGAGTCACGAGACGCGAAATCGCGCCCTGTTCGATGATGGAGTAAGCCTTGGCGCCGAGGCCGGTATCCATGAAGAATTCTTGGATATCGCGCAGGCGGCAGGGAATGCGATTGATGAGATACTCGGTCTCGCCGGAACGGTAATAGCGGCGCGTGATTTGGATTTCGTTGGAGGCTTGGAACTGAGCGGGAAGCTCGGGATCGGTCGCGGGATCGCGCTCGAGGACGAGCGAGACTTCGGCGAGATCCAGCGGCGCATGATCGCGCGAACCGGAGAAGATGACATCGGACATGTGCGTTCCACGAAGGTGCTTCGCGGACATATCGCCCATGACCCAGTAAAGCGCGTCGATGACGTTCGATTTGCCGCAGCCGTTGGAACCGACGATCGCGGTGATCGGCTGGTCGAATGCGATAATGGTTTTGTCTTTGAACGATTTGAACCCAAAGAGTTCGAGGCGGAGAATCTTCACAGTAAGTAGTACCCTTCCATCCCTAAATTCCCCCGAAAAGGGAAGCTAGGCCAAATGGAACGGCTTGTAAACTCTAAATGTCTCAAGGGCTTAACTCAAGCACATGAGTTTATTGGGGCTTCTCAGTCGTCCCATGGTCTTAAAGGGAGATATCAACTTAACCGAATCCTTATGTCGCTATTCGGTTCTCCGCTGTTAAGCTAAATAGGGGAGACCTTTGTGGGCCGGGCATTCCATCATTTAAAAAAAAAGGACGGGTTTTCGATCGCTGAGGTCGCAATTGCCCTCGCCCTGCTGGGCGTCGTCTCTATCGGAATTTTTGCCATCTCGAAGTTCGTCTTCAAGGGCACCAAAAAAGTCCAGGTCTCCAATTTGATGTCGACCGTCGAGTCAAAACTCCTATCGACACTCTCCTCTCCCGCTTTCTATGCGGGCGCCAGCGTTCCCGCGAACGGCACGATGCGACTGCGCGACCAACTCGCAGCCTCTACGGCGGGTATTATCCTTGTTACGAAATTCGAAGGTGACACGATCGGCGATACGCGCGTGCGCAGTTATCATAACGTGCTGAGCGGATCTCCCTGCAACAATCCGAATGTGGATCCCGCCTGCGCGGTCTTCGTTGATATCGCTCTCAAAAATTTTGCGGCGGCCGGTGCGCCCGATCCGATTTGGCAGGTCGCTTATCGCATTGGCGCTCAAGCCAAGGACGGACTTCCCATTTCTTCGCTTGGCGCGCAAGGTTCAGGCCCCACATTCACGGATAGCGACTATCGCTTTCTGATTCCCGAAGGATTCTACAAAGACCTCAGCGAGCTTGTCTGCGGTGCAGGACAAATCCTGGACGGATACCAAATTCTAGGAACGTCGCGCATCGCTCAGTGTCTGCGCACTCCGGACAGACTCAGTTGTCCCAGTGGGCTTTTCCCCAAAGGCTTCAAGAAAACCATGAGTGCGCTCGCCACCCAAAATGTGGGCGGATCGAGCATCGTAGGATCTCTCGATCTCGACTGCCAACCGCTTAAGCGTCTGCGTTGTCCCCCCAACTACGGCATTCAGGCCATCAATGTGCGCGATCTTTTAATGGAGCGGACGGCCGGAGTGACGTGCGTCATGCTGACCGTCGATGCGATCACTCTGCCGAATACCGCCGCCAAATATACCTGTCCTGCGGGATATCAAGCCGCAGCTGGAAAGCAATGCGTTGTCACCAGTCTCAATGCACCGGCCCAACTGGCGGCCTCGCTTGACCTCTGCACTTCTCCGAAAGTCTGGACCACCGACGCGAGCGACCCCAACGAGGGTAAGTGTTGCGATCCGATCTACAAACAAGTGGTGAGTGGAGTCTGTAAGCCATGAGAAACTCCAGCATTCGAGGATTTACACTTCTCAATGTTCTCATGGTCGCTGTGCTCATCATTGCTCTCGCCGCGGCCTCAAGCAAAATTGTCGCGCACATCAACAATTCC
>JBDSDI010000194.1:0-10545 GCA_039920645.1 Bdellovibrionota bacterium
TGGAGAATGACGGTGTGACCCAGATGCAAGTCGGGTGTGGACGGATCCACGCCGAGTTTGATGCGAAGCGGGCGACGCTCGGCCAAGCTTTTCTCGAGCTTTTTGATGAGTTCGTGTTCGGGAACGATTTCGGCGACGCCGCGTGCGATCTTTTCGAATTGCTCGCGCGCCTGCTGCTTGATCTCAGGAGTGATGACGATCTCGGGAGAAGCGGTATCAGATTTCATGGGTGGGTTTTCGGATCCTTTCGTTCGATGCGGACACGTTCGATCGAGTTTGATTTCCCGGTCGTCGTATCGATATCGATGATAACACCACAGAGCCACGGGTCCTGGCTGGCGGTCTCGAATTTTTTCCCACGACGCTCCACGAAACGCTCGATCACGATCTCTTTTTTAACGCCGATAACCGAGTCGTAAGGCCCGGTCATCCCTAAGTCCGAGATATAAGCCGTTCCCTTATCTAAAACGCGCTCGTCGGCCGTTTGGATGTGAGTGTGCGTCCCGACCACCGCTGATGCGCGGCCGTTCATGAACCAGCCGAAGGCCATTTTTTCCGAGGTCGCTTCGCCATGGAAGTCGAAGATAATAATGTTGGTGATGGCCTGAATTTCCGGAAGAAGTTTTTCCGCTTTTTTGAACGGGCAGTCGAGGGGCTCCATGAAAGTGCGGCCCATGAGATTCACGAGCGCGACTTTCACGCCGGCGGAGAGCGCGTAGGTCGTCCAACCGCGTCCCGGAGTTCCTTCGGGATAATTGGCGGGACGAATGAGGTAGGGGTCGTCGTCGTAGAGGCCGAGGGCTTCTTTCTTATCGAAGCTATGGTTGCCACCGCTCATGAGCTGGACGCCGGCTTGCGACATTTCCTGCACGGTCTGAGGGGTAACTCCGAAGCCGCCGGCCATATTCTCGGTATTGGCGATCACGAGATCGATGGACTTGGCGGCTTTGAGTTTCGGCAGGAAGTCGCGGACCATGTCCCGCCCCGCTTCTCCGACGATGTCTCCGATAAAAAGGACTTTCACAAAACCCTGGCCTTACTTCGCGAGGGCCGTAGCGCGGGTTTCGCGGATGACCGTGACTTTGATCTGACCGGGGTAGGTCATGTCGGACTCGATCTTCTTGGCGATGTCGCGTGAGAGCACGATAGCGGCTTCGTCGTTGATCCGAGAGTTCTCGACCATCACGCGCACTTCGCGGCCGGCGGCGATCGCAAAGCTGCGTTCGACTCCGGGGAAGGCGTTGGCGATGTTCTCGAGATCTTCGAGACGACGGACGTAGTTGTCGAGCTGTTCGCGGCGAGCACCGGGGCGAGCGCCGCTGATCGCGTCTCCGCCGATGACCATGAAGTCGAGCCAGGATTGGGGCTTGACGTCTTCGTGGTGGGCGCGGATGGCGTAGACGATATCGGGAGCTTCACCGTACTTTTCGCAGAGGTCAGCGCCGATGACAGCGTGCGATCCTTCCACTTCGTGGGTCATCGCCTTGCCGATGTCGTGCAGCAGTCCCGCGCGGCGAGCCTTTTTCACGTCGAGGCCAAGCTCGGAAGCCATGAGGCCGCAGAGGTGACCGACTTCGATCGAGTGATGATAGATGTTTTGGGTGTAGGAGAAACGGAACTGGAGTTGTCCGATGACCTTGAGCAGCTCGGGGTGCATGCTGACGATGCCGAGATCGAGGATCGCAGCCTTGCCGGCCTCGCGGATTTTCGCGTCGACGCCCTTGGTGACTTTTTCGACGAGTTCTTCAATACGTCCGGGATGGATGCGTCCGTCTGCGATGAGTTGCTCGAGAACCGTTTTGCCGATGTGGCGACGAACGGGGTCAAAGCAACTGACGACAACCGTTTCGGGGGTGTCGTCGACGATGAGATCGCAACCGGTAGCGGCTTCGATGGCGCGGATGTTGCGACCTTCGCGTCCGATGAGGCGGCCCTTGAGATCGTCGCTCGGAAGATGAACCGATGAGGTGGTGCGCTCGGGAATGTAGTCGGACGAGTAGCGCGAGACGGCGGTCGAGATGATACGCTTGGCGAGCGATTCGGCTTCGTCCTTGGCATGCTCTTCGATTTCGCGGACCATGCGGGCTGCGGAAAGTTTCGTGTCGTCTTCGATACTTTTGAGGAGCGCTTCACGAGCTTCGCGCTCGGTCATAGAGGCGATGCGCTCGAATTCGCGTTTTGCTTCTTCAAGCTTCTGGCGGAAGTGAGCTTCCATCTGAGCACTGGCCTTGGTGATGCGCTCGTGTTCTTGAGTGGCGAGTTCGGACTTGCGGGCTGCGGCTTCGGCACGGTCCTTGGCTTCCTGCAGTTCGCGTTTCTCGTCGACGAGGTTCTTCTCGATGTCGCGAGCTTTTTGTTCGGCGCGACGAGTCTCATCAAGCTTCTGTTGAACGGATTGATCGAATTGGCGCTTCGCTTGATCGACGGCTTCCTTGGACTTGCGTAACGCGTCCTTGCCCATAGTGTCGGCTTTGCGACGGGCGTCCTTCATGATGTCATCGGATTTGCGACGGGCGCCGCTCAGCAATTCTTTTTGCTTGAGCACGAGAGGAATGACGCCGATGCCGAGGCCCACGATAAGCGCGATGCCGATATAAATATAGAATGTCATAGTTTGCGGTCTCCTTTGTTGAGAATATTCAGAAAACGGGTGTTCGTTAAAAGCGCGCTCATGTCCTGATCATGAGGCTCGGTCCAGGTTGCAGGAAACTGTTCGAGTAAAAAGTCCTCGTGACAGACGCCCACCGCGAAGATTCCAGGATGGCGGGCAAGATAACGATCGAAATGGCCCTTGCCGCGCCCCATCCGATGACCGGAGTGATCGGCGAGCGTGCAGGGAACAAATATAAGCGAGGGTTCGGCGATTGCAGCGGAAGCAGACGGTTCGTAGAGACCGAAAGGTTTTGAAACGACGAGTTCCGTGAAAGCGGCTGCGCAGAAATCGAAGGAGTCCGGGTTCGAGCGCGGGAAAGTGGTCGTGAGTACGGTGGGAGCGACGGAACGGAGCCAGGTTTCGATTTGCTCGACTTCGAACCACGATGCGCGTCCCGCGTAGATACCGACGGTCGAGTGCTCGGAGAGAAGTTGTGAGAAGTCAGGTGAGATCGTAGAGGGCGAGGGCAGCGTGAAAGTTTCGCCGGCGCTGTGCAAGCGCGCGTGCTCGGCCTTCGCGAGACGTCGAGCGTCTTCGCGTCCGAGGCGAGCGACCGCTTCGGTTTTCAATGAGGTCGAAAAGGAGCCGATTGCTCCTTCGCGAAGGGATGCTGCCATGACTTGTCTTGGGCCCGCTCTGTATCAAAAGGCTGCGGGCCTCACTCCGTTCTCTTAAATTCTAGCCCTTTTTTTAGGGGCTGGATCGGGACCGTCCCCACGGAAAGTGTGGAACAACGTTCTTCGAGAGCGGCTAAAGCCGCTCGATCAAGAAGATCGTCCGGGCAGCGTTGTCAGATGCGCCTCAACGCGTTTGATGAGGCGATCCGTCGTGTCCGTAGCTCGGCGCTTGAGAAGACGCAGTTTCTCTTGTTCACGGAGAAGCTCTTCGGCCAGATTGAATGCGACGAGAACAGCCATCTGTTGTCCGCTCATGCTTTTGGCCACGGACTCGGAAAATTCGTCGAATTTAGAATTTACGAGATCGCGGATTTGCTTGAGAGACGCCGGAGTGGCTTCAGTTCTGACTTTGACCGTGGTTCCGCCCAGAGAAATCTCCGTGATTTTCGGACTTCCTTTAGGCAGAGTTTCGATCAAAATCTTTTCCATGGTTCAGAGGGAATCATCCCATATTTCTAGAGACTTTGCACGGCTTCATCCGAAAGAACTTTCGTGCTCTCGGGCAGTCCCAGCAGCGCGTCAACGAAGCCGTCCGGCTCGAAGCTCACGAAGTCTTTTTCAGTCTCACCGAGACCGAGTCTCCGGATGCGGACCCCGGTCTGACGGGCGACGGCGACCACGGCCCCGCCACGAGCGCTTCCATCGAGTTTGGTGAGCACCAGACCGCTGAGGCCGACTGCCTCCTGGAACTGCTTGGCTTGCGGGAGCATGTTCTGGCCGGTGTGGGCATCCAGGACCAGAAGGGTTTCATGGGGGGCTGTCGAAAGGGCCTTGGCCATCACGCGTTTGTTTTTGGTGAGGGCGTCCATCAGCTGGTTCTGGTTGTGGAGACGTCCTGCGGAATCGCAGAGCACGAAGTCGACTTTCTTAGCCCGGGCCGACTGGATCGCGTCGAAAAGGACGGAAGACGAATCGGCTCCGGCCGCTCCGCGCACGCACTCGACGCCGAGTCGTTGGGCCCAGGTTTCGAGTTGCTCGCCGGCTGCCGCTCGGAAAGTATCGCCGGCCGCAAGCATGACTTTGAAACCGCGCGCCTTGAGTTCGGACGCGAGTTTGGCGATGCTCGTCGTTTTACCGACACCGTTCACGCCAACGAACCAGAGGACCGTGGGTTCGCCGTCGCTTTGGCGCGCGGGCCATTCGTCGGTAAGCGCCGACTGACGGGAGGATGCGAGCCAGGCCTTCAGCACGAGGCCCAGGCGGCTTTTTGCGCTATGAAGACGTTCGTTCTCGGGAACTTTTGCGAGCTCGGGCCAGTTGAGTTGCGAGAGCGCTTCTTCGGTATTTTGAACGCCGAGATCGCTCACCAGACAGGCTTCTTCGAGAGAGGCTTTGAGATCTTGAATCTCGGTTTTGGAAACGAAGGTGAAGCGGCTGCGGGTTTTGGTGAGGGCTTTCCACCACGAGGATGAGCCTTCGGAGTGATCCGGAGGAAGAGCGGCGTCGGGAGCGTTTGCAGAATGCGGAATCTCGGCAGACGCGGGCGCATCCTGGTGCTTTTTGCGCAGCACGAGCCAAAGGAATGCGAGGATAAGGCCGAAGGTGCCGAGTCCAAAGACAATATCCTGAAAGGCGGGGGTGTTCACGACGCCCTTTATAGGACGCTTCTTCTCAGAGTGCCACGACTATTCTTGCGGCGCGTTGGGAGAGGGCCTTTCGGAGCACCCCCTCCCACAGAAATCAGGTCCCGCAGCCGCCGACTTGGATCGTGAGGACTTCTTCGTTCTCGGTATCGAGAATATCGAGGATGTTCCAGCTCCCATCTTCGTTAGCGTGGTTGGCCTCGTAGAGTTCCAGCGAACTTGCGTCGAGCTTGCCGGTCGCTTGGGTCACAAGGTCGGCGAGCTTTTTCTGTGTAGGAGCGAGGGAGGCGTAGTTCTCACCCTGAGATAGGTCGGAGAAAAGCGTCGTGATGAGCGTGTCGATTGTGGTGTCGGAGCGAACTGCCACTGGGGTTTCGCCGTCGCTGTAGAAGAGACCGTTACGGCTGATATTGAGCTGCTTGATCGTATTGATGTTCTCTTCGCTTTGCTTGCGCGCGATCGAGTAGCTCTCCACCTTCGTGCAGTCATCGAAGAGGTCTTTTTGTTTTTCGAAGCTGCCGGCGAAGACGGCGACTTTTTGAAGAGAGGCATTTTTTAGAGTTTTCACGGCTTTGAATGTCGCGGCTTCGGCAGAGCCAGCGGCCCCTAAGATAAAAGTGGTGATCAAAAATAATTTTGCGTTCATTGGGCGAATCTCCTCAGAAGACCTCCCTAATGAGTTTATTAATGCGGCGCAATAAAAAAGTCATTCATCGGCGCGAGGTCTTCTGGGAGGCGCCGTCTTTTTTGAGACGCTTCTCCAAGAGGACCAAAATAGCGGCTTCGTCTTTTTTCAGCGATGAGAACTTTTGGGAGACCATATCCGTCGCCTTCTTCTCGAAAATTTCCGCAAGACTGCCGTCCATGTGCGACTCGATCACGGCCGGGTGCACGTAGCATTTGCGGCAGATGGCTTTCGTGTTGCCGAGTTTTTTGGAGACGGACTCGATCGCTTTGAGGACCTGCTTCTTGGCTTCAGTCTGCGAGCTGAAACTGCGATATTCCTGCAGCGCTTTGGCCGCGAGGAGCGTTCCGGCCCAGGTGCGAAAGTCTTTGGCGGTGAAGGCGTGTCCGGTCACTTCTCGAAGATAGGCGTTGATATGTTCGGACTTCACGTCGTGGCGTTTTCCGGTCGCGTCGATGTACTCGAAGACTTCGTAGCCCGGGAGTTCTTGGCAACGTCTCACGATCGTGGCGAGGCGCGCGTCTTCGAGGTCGAGTTCGTGCTTCACGCCGCTCTTGCCGCGGAACTTGAAGATCATGTGCGTCCCTTTCACAGTGACGTGGCTGTCGCGCAGGGTGGTGAGACCGTAGGATTTGTTTTTGCGCGCATATTCGTCGTTGCCGACGCGGATCAGTGTTTTCTCGAGAAGCTTCACCATGGCCGCGAGGACCTTTTCGCGCGGCAGTCCTTTAAGCCGCAGGTGCCGGTCCGTGACTTTGCGAAGTGTGGGCATCGATTTGGCGAAATCGATCATACGTTCGTACTTGTGGGAATCGCGAAGCTGGGTCCAGGACTCGTGGTAGCGATACTGCTTGCGTCCGCGCGCATCCCAGCCCACGGCCTGAATGTGGCCGCGAGGATTGGGGCAAAACCACACATCGCTGTACGCCGGGGGCATCGCAAGTTTCTGCAAACGCTTCACGATCTTTGGGTTCTTGATGCGCTTCCCACGCGTGTCGAAGTAGGCGAAGCCTTTGCCGAAACGCTGGCGCGAGAGCCCGGGCTTGGAATCGTCGATGTAGTGGAGCGAATGGGTTTGGAGTTCGGCATCGAGTGCGGGTGACGTCGTCATGACAACTCCGAGTGCAATCGCGATGCCAGGCGGTCCTGTACCTATGTTTTAGGCTCGGCTCCGAGGACCCGGTAAAGGGTCCGCTCGCTGATGCCGAGAAGACTTGCGGCAAGTTTCCGGCGTCCGCCCGAGATGGCCAGTGCCTGCTCGATCGCCATGCGCTCAATCGTCGCGAGATCGGCCATTGGGGCGAGCGCTGGAGTCATGCCGAGAGCCTCGACCTTCTTGCGGAAGGCCTCGGGCAGAAGCTGCGCGCCCAAAAGACCCTCGCGCAAATCTTCGCGCGGCGCTAGGACGAGCGTACTTTCGAGAACGTTTTCGAGTTCGCGGATATTGCCGGGCCACTCATAAGCCCAGAGGAGCGAAAGGGCTTCGTGCGTGAGTCGAACGGGAGGCAGATGGTTTTTCTCCGCGAGCGAGTCGAGAAGATTGGGAATGATCCACAGGAGATCTTGCTTGCGCTCGCGCAGCGAAGGAACGTGAATCTCGATGACTTTTAAGCGATAGAGCAGGTCCTCGCGGAACTGACCTGCTTCGATCATCGCCACAAGATTCTTGTTCGTGGCGGAGACGATACGGGTGTCGACGTTGATCTCTTTGTTCGAGCCAAGTTTGTAGAAACGGCGCTCCTGGATGAGTTGCAAGAGCTTGGCTTGCAGCGCGAAGCTCATGTCGCCGATCTCGTCCAAAAGAAGCGTGCCTTTGTGGGCCGCCTGCACTTTGCCCTCGCGGCTTGCGTTCGCGCCAGTGAAGGCTCCGCGCTCTACGCCGAAGAGTTCGCTTTCTAAAAGGTCGGCAGGAATCGCGGCGCAGTTCAGTCCGACGAAGGCCTGATCGCGACGCTGCGACCATTCGTGCAGAAGTTTAGCGAGGTAGGATTTTCCGCTGCCGCTCTCTCCGGTGAAAAGCACGTGCGCTTCGGACTGCGCCGCGCGACGAAGGGTCTCCATGAGTTTCGCGTAGGGGGGCGATAGCTGCGCTAAAACTGACGTCGAGGGGCCCGTCGTGGCATGGGACTTGTGAGGCGCGTTCTCGAGTAAGCGCGAAACGTTTTCCTTGAGGGTCTTGAGCTTCACGGGTTTGGTGAGAACGTCGAAAGCGCCGGCGCGCATCGCTTCGACAGTCGCTTCGATGGTGCCGAAGGCCGTGATGAGGAGGCGTTGAACATCGGGACGAAGTTTGCGCGACATCTGCAGAAGTTCGAGTCCGTTGACCGAACCCGGCATCTTCATGTCGGTGATCAGCAGTTGGACTTCGGGGCGATCGCGTAGGATTTGCAGGGCGGCTTCGCCGTTCTCCGCTTCGAGGCAGCTCCATCCTTCGCGATTGAGGACTTGGATCAGACTGAGGCGATTTTCGAGTTCGTCATCTACGACCAGGATCATAGGTTCTGCTCCTTGGGCTCAAGGTCGCTAGCGGCGGCCACGAGTCGCGTATCGGGTTCGAGGCACCAACAGGTCACAAAAGGAGTCGGGCCCGTCTCGAGGGTCATGCGTATCGAATAAGCTTCCAGCATCTTCTGGGTGGTGACAAGTCCCAGTCCGGAACCAGAAGGCTTGCTCGTGCGAAACATCTGGAAAGGACTGAGTTTAAAATCTTCCGAAAATCCGCAACCGTTGTCCAGGACACGGAGTTTCCAATCGCCGGCGTCCGTAGCCTGGAGTTCGACGCGAATCTTTTTCACACGTTCGTCGCCGACCTCGTCGAGAGATTGTTCGGAATTTTTTAGCAGGTTGACCAATGCGGATTTCATCACGCTCTTGGGTGCGGGAAGGGCGAAGTTTTCGACAGAAGAGGTTTCGAAGATAATCTTTTTTTCGGCTAAGGGCGCCGCGTGAAATTCGTGCAGCTCGTCGAAGAGCTGTGGAACGTCCGACTCGCCCTGTTCCCTCAGTAGGATGGGCATCTGTCCGCGTAAGCCGCCGCGGGTTTGGCTGAGGTGGCTTTCGGTGAGCGCATCGAGACGATCGATTTCGTCGAGCACGCGGTCCAGAATCTTGCGGTCCTCTCCGCGTAGATCTTCCCGCAGAAGTTCGAGTTTGAGGCTCATGCTGTTGAGCGGATTTTTGATTTCGTGCGCGAGTTGAGCCGCCATTTCGCTCATCGAGGCGAGGCGCTCTTTGCGTACGAGCTCCTCGATGAGTTTCTCGTTGTGGCGCAGCAGGTGCGAGATCGCCGCGAAGAGGGTGGAGAGTGAGCGGTCCGAATCTTGAAGTTTGGCTTCGCGCTCGACGAGTTCTTGCTTTTGTTTTGCAGAGGCAAGGACATGCTCGCGCAGAATCTCCGACAGTTCGAGAATTTCCCGAGGCGGCGATGCGAGCCCGCGTCCAATAAAAGAAGGGAAGGGCTGGGAACGGTTCGCGGAGTCTTCCTTAAGATAGAGACGAAGCTTCGTAAGCGGCTCCATCCAGGCCCAGACGAGAAATGCGAAGACGGTCGAGGCCACGAAAGCCAGCGAGAGCGCGAGTGCCCAGTAGGTCATATTTCGCTCGGAAGATTCCGTGACGAGAATAAGCTGCATGCTCAATTCGCGGTCGACGGCTCGCTGAAGAATATGCGTCTTGGCGCGCAGATCGACGAGCGACTGGGTCGCGTCGTCGAAACTTTGGAAGGCGGGGACGCGTTGCTGGTACGCGCGCGCGGTCAGGGCCCAGGGCTGGAAGAGCTGAGAGAGCGTTTGAGGAAACAGCGGACTCGCGTGAAGGTTCAGTAAAGACTGAACCGAAGGGCTGAGGCGGAGCAACGTGCGTTGTTGGGGTTCTAGATCGCGATGGGCGGTTTCGAAACTCGAGAGGAGAGAGAGTTCGTGGACCTGCAGATCGATCTCGCGTTTCGCGTTTTCGATAAGACGCCCCGCAGGAAGAAGGACTTCACGGATTCTTGTCGATGCTTGGGTGAGGTCATCTTGGGAGCGGGACATTAAATAGAAGCCGCCACTCGAAAAAAAAAGCAGCAATATCAAAAAGATAGCCGTTCTTTGGCGCAGACTCCCCTTTAATCGTGCGTCCATTCGGGTCGGCCCTCCATGCCTTAAACTCAAGTTTACAGGATTTTTCGTCGATAGGTTACACTGAACACTGGGGAGAGGTTTATGATGCCACGTTTCTTCGCTTTGAATAGGCTTGCTCGGCACGGCGCAATCGCGCTGATGGTGCTTGGGGCGGCTCGCGGAAGCTATGCAGGAGGCGATAAGGATTACGGAAATCCTGTCACGCCCCCTGACACCGGTAATAACGGTGGAGGCAATCGTGGAAATCACGGTGGTGGTGGCCGAGGCTCGTTGGATGACAACGAAGTTGATCACGCGGCGATCATCGGCCAGTGCGGTTGGACGGGGCGCTTGCCTCGCAGCTCTCCTTTCGATAACAGCGGTTCTCTCGTGCTTGCATGGCAAGACGGTTATCTCGACGTTTCGAAATTCGAATGGAGCCGCTCTTTCGCGAACTCCGGATATAAAAACTCCATGTGCGAAATGTTCCTTCTCGAACAGCTTCGCAGAGACAACAATGGTCTCGCGAGATTCCGTGACCGTTGCGAAAGCATTCGCGACGATCTCCTCGAGGAAATGAACGGCGAAGAAAGCGGTTCTTCGAACGTCGGTAACTTTTCCGCGTCACAAGCCTTCTTCGGTTCCTCGGGATCTTCCGGCGGTGGCGGCAGTGACTCGGGTTCGGCCTGCGCCGACTCGGACGTCCTCAGCGGCAACGAACGTTTCGCGTGTCGTGTGCTCGCTCTGCGCGACATTGAATCCAGCCCTAATTCACTTAAGGACTACGCCAAAAAAATCATGTCGGACTGTAAGAAAGCCGGCGCGGACATGCGTCGACGCATGAGCC
>JBDSDI010000195.1:0-8361 GCA_039920645.1 Bdellovibrionota bacterium
CCTTAGTTTTTTGTAGGGCGAAGTTGCGTTACTTTTTATTTACGAGCTCGAGCGCAAGCGACTCGTAACCCGTGCGAAGGTTCATGACGTAGTCGAGCACGGGCGAAGCGCTGAAGGTTCCATCACCCTTTGCGACCTCGAGGTCCGTTTCAACTTTTAACTTGAAGGTGGTGGTTGCTGCGCTGTTGGTGGCGGCAGTTGCGCTGATCTTGTTGATCATCAGCGAGAGACTGTCGCGATCGCGGCGATAAAGTGCGTCGGAGTTCTTTTCGGAGTCTAATCGGACCTTGAGATCATTTTTTACAATGGGGATGATGTTCGAGGTCTTGGCGCGAACAACGAGTCCATCGGCGGTCTCGTTCATAACCTCGAGAGAAACATAACGGGTGTCCCATTTTCCTTCGCCAATGACTTGGGCAAGCTTCGTGGTGTCGTTGTACATGGCGTAAATACCGGTGTGATTACAGCCCTGGTCGAGGTACCAGACGCAAGTCGTGAACTCTTCTTTGATTTGGTCGAGTTCTTCGACAACGCTACCGGTCTTCAAATCGACTAAGACGTTAACAGCCGCCTCGCGGATTTTATCGTCGTTTGCGTTGATGTAGCTTTCATCATTTGCGGCGATTTTTTCAAAATTAAAGTCTTCGTCTTGGGGAAGTGTCCAACCGACGCTGAGGCGGCTTTGTTTGATGTCTTCATTCTCCGAAAGAAAATAATTCTGTTGGGTCTTGGGATCTTTGCGGAGGACCGCAGTGCGCGCCATAGCGGGAACGGCGACCAGGGCGGTGAAGGCCAAAAGGGAAAGTTGCGACAGTTTCATGCGAGAACTCCTTCGACGTCTTAACGAGTTTTTAATAATTCAGTTCTTTAGATCTACGGGATATGACTCATCGAGTCAATAATCTCGGCTTTATTTTTATAAGTGCGCAAATTTTAAGGGCTAAAAACGGTCAGAAGCGACCGCAGAAAGGGACTGTCCGGTGATCGGATCTTTCAGCTGAAGCTTCCAAGCGTGTAACTCGAGGGGAGCCGAAGGATCCGCGTCTTCGCTCGCGGTTTCAGGGTCTTCGACTCCGTAAACGGGATCGTTTTTAAGGGGGGCGCCCCAGGCTTTGAAGGCCGCGCGCAACTGGGGGCGAGCACCACTATGAAGTTGAACGACATAAGGAAATCCTTCGAAGCCCAGTTTTATCGCGGCCGCAGCGCCGGCTTCGTCGGCTTTCCAGACGCGGTGTTTGACAGCACGTTTTGAGTGCCATTTTTTACGAACTTCCGGGGCGTCATCCTCGAGAAAACGCACGGATTTCGAGCCGCGGTAGCGGCTGGCGATCCAGCCCTCGACGTTGAATCCTTCGGCCGGCAGATGGAGATCTTTCGTGGCTCCGACCAAATAGATTTTTTGAGTGCTCTCGGAGCCGCTCTCCTTAAAGATTCCGAGGTAGGCCGCATGGTGTTCCGGAGGGCAGACCAGCAAGCAACCACTGGTCTCAAAGTCGAGACGATGGGCAGAAAGCCACGCGGAGGCGGCTTCAGGAGCCAAAGGAGACCCCTGAAGGAGTCCTTTGCTAATGCAGAGCGAAACGGCCTCATCGCTATGAACGCGAATAGGTTTGTTGAGAATCATGCAGCTTGGGCTTTGATAAAGAATTTTCATGGCTTACCGATATACGGACGGCCTTGACACGTCCGGCAGACCTCTTTATCCACGATTACTGAACCGAAAGAAAGGGAATAGCGACAATGCCCACGAAGAAGAAGCCCGCCGTGAAAGAAAAGAAGCCGGCCGGCAAAATTACCAAGGAGAAAGCCGCTCCTGAAAAAAAGAGCGCTGCTCCCAAGGCCGTTGCTAAGGCTCCTCTCGCGAAAGCGAAAGCCGAGCCCGCAAAAAAAGTCGCAGCTCCCAAAGCTCCCGGCAAAAAACAAAAAGCCGTGCCCGCAGTTGCTGAAATCAAAGGCAAGAAGAGCAAGGCGTCTCTCAAGGAACTCGACAAGCCCGCGAAGAAATTCAGCGAGGACGAACTCGATGAGGATATGGAGCTCGACGAAGACGGAGCAGAATCCGAACTCTTGCCTTCGCGTCCCGCGCGTAAACCCAAGCCCCGTTACGATGAGGAAGTTTCGACCGAACTCACCGACGGCGAATTGGGTCTCGAAGAAGGCGAAGTTAGCGAAGATGTTCTCGATACCGCGGTCGAACTCGAAGAAGACGATCTCGACGAAGACACCGAAGGACCTCCTCCGTGGTGGAAAGACGATCCGACCGGCATCGAAGCGGCAGGCGACGAAGCCGGCAGTCGCGCGAACGTCGACGACTCCGACGAGTGGAGCGAAGACGACGAAGACTGGGCTTCGAAGCGCGGAAGCTTCGACGACGTCGAAGACGCTGGCGACGAAGAGGACTCTTGGTAAAACCGCACGATCTGAATTTTGACTGGGATGCCCTTTGGGCCACGACCGAAGGTCGTTCCTACGTCGATGTTCAGAAGCTGAATGTTACCTCGAAAAACGAGGCAAAAAAATTCTTGCTCGCTTACGGCTACGACATCGACGATCTCCACGTACGCGAGGAAATCTGGCGCATTTACTTCGAAGCCGTCGCATTTATGCGCAACGCCCTTCTGGATCCCGGTGAAGAAATACCCGTCGCGTTTCTCTCGCGCAACCAGCAGAGCGACGTCGTAAAGCTGATCCTTGAGGCCTCACGCCAAAGCGCCGAAGCTTCGAGTCGCTGGAGCTGCGCGCTTTTGCGGGTGATGCATATCATCTCGCACCTGGACAACGACGTTCGTTACGACAACTTCCGCTACGCGCGCGAACAGATCTTCGACCGCTTCGATGCGCTCATGACCAAGCGCGATCAAGGGCGTCAGGGCGAGTTCACTTCGGGCGGTCAGTCCGTCCAGCTTGTTCGTTATTTCCGTAAGGAACGCAAAGACCGTAACTCGACTCTCGTGAAACTTCTCTCAAAACCGAAAGCTGCCGTCGAAGCAATCTACGACCGTATCGGCTTCCGTTTCGTGACCGAAACCAAGTGGGACGCTTTTCAGCTGATTCGGTTACTGACGGACTCCGGAGTGCTGAGTCCTCCTAATATCCATCCTCAACGTTCCTTCAACACGATTTTGCCGACCGAGCAGTTCCGCGATTTCGTCGAGGACCTTCGACACAAAATGAAAGACAAGGGCATCAGCGAAGCCGAAGCGGCTCATGCCGTTCGTGCGCTCGAGCGGGAAGGCGGCGTTTCTCTGGGGACCGCGCGCAACCGTTTTACTTCGAGCTGGTACCGCGCCATTCAGTTCACGTGCCGCCAGTTAATTGTCGCTCCCGATCCGACCTTCACTTTCTGGGAAGGGGTGCGTGCCGAAATCGTAAAACATCCCGGCATGGAAGATATCCTTCGCAATATTCCGATCACGCTTCGGGAGAAGAGAACGTTCTACTATCCCTTCGAGATCCAAATTCTGGACAAAGAATCCTACATCGAGTCCATCGGCGGGCGTTCGCGCCACCGGGAGTACAAGACCCGTCAACGTTTGATGGCCCGCAATCGTGTTCTCCGAGACTTGTTCTGATATGATTTAATCCATGAAATCTCGTATCTTCGGGGTCCTTTGCCTGTTTTCGGTCCTGGTGGCCGGAGAAGGTCGGGCTCAGCTTCCCACGAAGACCACGGCGGCACCTCGGGTTCAAGAAAAGCTCACGGAAATGCCCGTCGATAAGCAGGGACTCACGATGAATCAGGCGAGTTCTTGCATCATCATCAACCAACTTCCTTGGGTCTTCCGCAAGACCAAGCGCCAATCGCGTCTCCTTATTCGCGACAAGATCCGTTTTGCGACGCAGTCCGAATTCGTGGTTTGGGAAATCCATCAAGTCATGGATCAGAACGGTTATATCTCTTACGTCTTCAAGCGACCCCTGCCGACGGGTGGAACCGAATCGATCGTGACCAAGGAAAATTACTACAACAAGATTCGCGACGTCAGCGGCGTTAAGAAGATCACGGACGTTCGCAATCTTACGAACTTCGTCGATCGCAATGCGCTGACCTTCTACACGGAAGGAAAAGGTCGCATCGTTTACCAGCCCGGTCTTTCGGGTCAGTCGCGTCTCTTCCTGTCCTACGATGCGGGAGACCCACCCGTTCTGCTCAAGGGCAGCGATTGCCGACGTGGTTGTGTCGATGGACGTGACCCTTTTGAATCGAGTTGCGGAAACATGAGCTTCGATGACGACGCCAAACTCGAAGACCAGAAAGCCGATAAGACCGACGCGGGCGCCGGAGGCGCAAAGTAAAAATTAATGAAGACGGCTAAATTTTCGAAAGTTCCTTGTGCCCACTTTTTCGAATGCAGCGGGTGCCCGCTCATGGAGCTCTCCTATGCCGATCAGCTCAAGAAAAAGAAAAACGATCTACTGAACGCTTTCGAGAACGCGGGTTTCCCTATGGCGACCATCAAGAAGATCATGAAAGATCCACGTCCTTCACCCAAAACACTTGGCTATCGCAACAAGGCCAAGTGGATTTTGCAAAAGGACGAGAAGACCGGCGAACTGAAGATGGGTATTTACAAGATGGGCACTCATCAGGTCGTGGATATCCCGACCTGTTCCGTGCACGCGCCTCTCATCAATGAGATCTCGCTCGATATCAAGAAAAACCTGGTCCGCGAAAAAGTCGCGATCACCGACGGAGACCTACAGAAACCCAGTCTGCGCTATCTCATCGTGCGCTACTCCTTCCGTGACAAGAAGGTCATCTGCGTCTTTGTGACCACAAAGAAAAACGTTCCCGGTCTTGATACCGTAATTGAGAAACTGCAGGCGACTTTCGGCGACAAGATCATCGCGCTCGTACAGAACATCAACGACGACGCGGGCAACGTGCTGCTGGGCGAAGCGAATCGCTTCGTGGTTAAGAACGGCGAGCTCACCGAACAGATGGGCGCGTTGCGCGTTTCCGTCGGTCCCTTGTCTTTCTTACAGGTGAACAGCGCTCAAGCGGCTTATCTCTATCAGAGGGTGAAAGAACTTCTCGGCAAAGGACCTTATAAGCAGGGGCTCGACCTTTACAGCGGCGTAGGCCTCATGGCGATGCACCTCGCTTCCAGTACCGAAAAAATTCTCTCCGTCGAAGAGGTCGGACCGGCCGCACTCGAAGGCGTTACGGCCGCGAGACGCAACAAGATCCATAACGTGCTTCAACTCTGCGCCGACGCTCACGACGGTGTGATGACTTTCCATCGCGAATGGGGAAAACCCGACTGGGTGGTGGTGAATCCTCCGCGCAAAGGCTGCGAACCTGCTGTGCTCCAGGCCCTCCTTCAACGCCCCCCTAAGAAAATCGTCTACGTGTCTTGCGGGCCGAAATCGCTGGCGCGCGATCTGAAATTCCTTACCGAAGAAGGTTCTTATAAGATTGTTGCGTTGGAGCCCGTCGATATGTTCCCGCAGACAGCTCACATCGAATGCATTGCCGTCCTAGAAGAAAAGAAGATGTCACGCTCCGAAAAGTCCGAGAAACGACCACCGCGTCAATCTCGGGGGCAAAAAGGGTCAAAACTTTTACACTGATCTGCGCCATCGGCATCGGATTTGCACTCACATTGTATTGATGCCTCAGTCAGCACTACTAGAATGGATACGGCATGTCCGACAAAGCTGAAGGCTTGATCGCCTCGTCCATCTCGAAGACCTATGGAGAACGCCAAGTAGTGGGTGAAGTGAGCCTGCAACTTCGTCGTGGATCCATCGTCGGACTCCTAGGTCCAAACGGAGCCGGAAAGACCACAAGTTTTTACATGCTCGTAGGGCTCGTGTTCCCGAGCTCGGGAAAAATTCTTCTCAACGATCAAGATGTCACTGACAAACCGCTGCACCAACGCGCGCAGCAAGGCGTGGCCTATCTTCCGCAAGAGAGCAGTCTCTTCCGCAAACTCAGCGTCTTCGATAACATCGCGATGGCGCTCGAAGCGAAGGGCTTCGAAGGATCCGAACTCGAGGGACGCTGCGAGGCGCTCATGAAGCGCTTCGGTCTCATGCGTCTTGCCAAAAACTCCGCGGCGACACTTTCGGGCGGCGAGCGGCGGCGTTGCGAAATCGCGCGCTGCCTCGCAATCGAACCGCATTATCTTCTTCTCGACGAGCCTTTCGCGGGCATCGACCCGATTGCGGTCGGCGAGATTCAGGACTTCATCAAGGAACTCAGTTCGCAGAATATCGGCGTGCTTATCACGGACCATAACGTCCGCGAGACGCTCGGCACCTGCGATCAGGGTTATCTCATGAAAGACGGGCGCATTTTCTTCAACGGAACGCCTGAAGAGATTTCCGAAAACGCCGAAGCGAGAAAGTTCTACCTCGGCGAATCGTTCAAGTTGAATTGACGGATGTGGGATTGGAACGGAGTGAGTTGATATGGGCTTAAAACAGCAAATGAAGCAAACGCTGGGCATGACGATGACGCCCCAGCTCCAGCAGGCGATCAAGCTTCTGCAGATGTCAGTGATGGAGCTCCAACAGGAGATCACCGATGCGATGGTCGACAATCCCATCCTCGAAGAAGCGATGGAGACGGGCGATACCGACTCCAGTGTGAGCAATATCGGCGCGGCCGGCGAAGGCAGCGATAACACAGCTTCTGTGGAAGGAAACGAAAGTCCCAAAGACACCATGACCGAAGGGAAGGACGACTTCGACTGGCAGTCTTACGTCGAGCAGAGTTCGGGCAATCGCGAGTACATGCCGTCTACAAAGAATTTCAATCCGGACGAGCTGCCCAACTTCGAACAGATTCTTTCGCGATCCACGACGCTTTACGATCACCTGATGTGGCAACTGCGCATGATGGGTCCGTCTGAAGAAGAATTCGAAATTGGCGAGAATCTCATCGGTAATCTCAACGACGACGGCTATCTCGTGGTCCTCATCGAAGAACTCGAGCAAAATCTCGGTTACTCCAAAGACAAGATCGAAGACGTCCTTTATGCCGTTCAGCGTTTCGATCCTCCTGGCGTTGCGGCCCGCAATCTCAAGGAATGCCTGTTGATCCAGGCCGAAGCCCACGAGTACCGCGACGATATCGTGCAACTCATCGAGAACCATCTTCCGGAACTCGAAACCAAAAATTACAATGCCATCGCGCGTGGCATGAACACCGATCTGGACGAAGTCATCGAGATTTCAAAGATCATCCACGGCATGGAGCCTAAACCCGGACGTCTTTTCGTGACCGCCGATGCCAACTACATCGTTCCCGATATCTACATTGTTAAGACCGCCGACAAGTTCTCGGTGGTTTTGAACGAAGACGGCATTCCGCGTCTGCGCATCTCGAAACTCTACCAACAGCAGCTGGCTTCGGGCGAGCTTAAGGGCGAGACGAAGAACTACGTCAAAGAGAAGCTCAAGGGCGCCGTCTGGCTCATGAAAAGTATCTACCAACGTCAGCGCACGATCTACCGTGTGACCGAAGCGATTCTGAAACGCCAGGCTGCATTCTTTGAAAAGGGGCCTCAGCATCTCAAGCCCATGGTTCTGCGCGATATCGCCGAGGAACTCACGCTGCACGAATCCACCATTTCGCGCGTGACGACCAACAAGTACGTGCACACCCCCCACGGCATCTTTGAACTGAAATATTTCTTCAACTCCGCCATCGGAAGGTCCGACGACGGAGACGACATGGCCAGCGAATCGGTGAAGCAAAAGATCAAGGAAATGGTTTCCTCCGAGGACACCAAAAAACCTTTAAGCGACCAGCAGCTCACCGAAATGCTTGCCGAAAGCAACATCACGATCGCACGTCGTACGGTCGCAAAATACCGTGAAGCGCTGGGAATCCTTCCGTCCAACAAACGGAAAAAGTATTTCTAGTCGTTCAGCGCATATAAGGAGATAGCACTATGGAAACCTCAAAAATTGAAACTCGCGTCACGTTTAGGCACGGCCTCAAGTCCTCGGACCACGTTAAGGACTATGCGGAAAAACGTGTTTCTAAGATTGCCAAGCACCTTCACCAGATGACGGTCTGCGATTTCTTCTTCTCCGTCGAAAAGACCGAACACGTCGCCGAAGCGCACGTCGTTTCCGGTGAATTCGAAGCCAAGGCCGAAGCCCGTGCCGACAACATGTACGCTGCGATCGACGAACTCGTCGACAAACTTGTTCAACAGACGCGTAAGTATAAAGAAAAGCTTACTAGCCACTCCCGCAAGCCTCACCACGGCGGTACGAACGAGTCCTTGGTCGAGGAAACTTCTGAGGACTGAGACGCCACTTGGCCTTCGCGGGCCTATGAGTTAGAAGGTTGCCCTTAAGCAGGAGGATCCTATGGCACGCGGCTATCTATTCAGTTCGGAA
>JBDSDI010000196.1:0-6821 GCA_039920645.1 Bdellovibrionota bacterium
AACTCCGACACCTCGACTGCAAGCGGTGCCTCCGACAAGAAAGACGCGGCTCCGGTCGCCGAGCCTACGAAAGAAAACAAAGAACAACTTACGGTTACCGCTCCCGTGACTCCTTCGGCTCCCGATCCGCTTTTGTCTCAACCGACCAACACCGGCGACTTCAGCGGCGAACAAGATAGTCTCATGTCCAATGGAGCTGAAGTTCCCGACGACATCAAAGCTCTCGAGAACCGCCTGCAAAGTGCGGAGACCCAGTTTGGCGAAGAACGTTCGAAAGCCGAAGGTCTCGGCGAACCCGGTGAAGGACTCCCGCCTTCCGACAAGTTCGATCGTGTTCCGCTACGTCCACCGATGAGCGACTCAAACTGGCTTCGCTGGGCCGGACCGATGGCGCAAAAAGAATACAAGATCCGTCGCGGAGACAGTCTTTGGGCCGTCTCCGACCGGCTCTTCGGAAATCCGTATCTGTGGCCGAAGATCTGGCACCTCAACGCGCGCATCACGAATCCTCATATCATCGAAAGAGGCATGACTTTGAGTTTCAATCCGGGCAATCCGGGTTCGGCTCCGGAACTTGCGTTCCGCCCCGATGCAGATGACGTGAACAACACCACGGTTTATCCGCTCACGAAGCTCGACAAAAAGAAAACTCTGCTCGAGATGATCGACGAAACGCTTCGCGAACAGATCTCCGAATCGCATCCTCCGTTCCACCACTTCCTTCTCGACCATAAGCCCGCAGTCGTCGCAAAAGTTCCTTCACTCAGCGGGCATTCGGGTCGCGTTTTCTATGTCGAAGGCGACCGCTTCCGACTCAATATCGGCGATGGCATCTATCCCGTCGTCAAAGTCGAAGAGACGACGAAGAATTTCGTGCATGGTTACAAAGTTCACTGGACCGGTCTCATTAAAGTCGAAGACAAGCAAGCTGAGATCACTAAAGCCTTCTCCGAAATCGAAGTCGGTGACGAACTCGTGCAAAGACGCTTCCAACTTTCTCCCCTTGCGATTCACAAGGATACGATCGGCCCCGAATATCGCGAAGAAACCAAACTCGTTCCCGTGGACAACGCCGTTCAGGGCAACGCCGGCGCCGGTCAGATGATGGGGATTCTTTTTCCGGGCATCGGACTCGGGCCGCGTCCCGGCGCACTTCTAGAAATTCAGGTCGGCTCGAATAAAAAAGTTCAAGCGTTGCTTGTGGATCGCGATGAACGCTTCGGGACCTTGTGGGTGATCGAAGGTGATCAAGAAGCGACCTTCGACGATCAGGTCTTTTAAGCTTCGCGGGTACGTTCTTCGCAATGGCATCCGTCGATGATGTCATCCGCACGCTTACTTGATCTCCACGACTACGATCCCGAGATGGCTGCGCTCCAGCGCGCCAATCCACTCGTACTTCCCTCTACGAAAATTTGGGTACGTAGCCGCGATTGGGAATCTGCTTCGCCGCCGCGTCGGAAATTCTCGGTCGGTATTGTTGGGACGCGAAAGCCCTCGGAATACGGCGTGCGCGTGACCGAAGAGCTGGTGAAAAGACTGAGCGCTTACGACATGTGTATCGTTTCGGGTGGAGCGTTCGGGATTGACCGTATCGCCCATGAAGCCGCGTTAGAGCGTGACCTCTCCACCCGTGCGTGGCTTGTCGGCCCGATCGACGATCCCAGTCCCCGATCTCATCGGCACCTTTTCGAGAAGATTGAGAGAAGCTCCGGATCTGCACTCCTTGTTCCAGGTCATCTCAATGATCCGGAAAGTGGTGCACGGAGGCACTTAGGAGCCTGGGCATGGCTCGCGCGCAATGCCTGGGTGGGGGCAGAAGTGGACGCCCTTGTGGTGGTGGAGGCTTACCTAAAATCAGGGACTTGGCGGACCGCCAAAGATGCTGCAGATCTCGGAAAATCAGTTTTCGTGGTGCCAGGCTCGCTCTTCACAGGATCTTCATGTGGAACAAATAAAATGATTTCAGAGAGTTATGCCTTGCCGATCTGGGACCTCGGCGAATTGACGGAAACCTTGGTTGTCCTGGCCCTTCAGCGTTCTTATAATATAGCTAAGGGGTCATGATTTAGAGGAACTTTTCTTGACCCTGAGTGCTTTAACGGAAGGAGGGACAGATGGATCCGAGAATCATGGATGCTGTAGGATATATCGGCCAGTTCGTTTCCGATCATTGGGAGGCGATGTTTGGCCAAGAAGACATCAGTTATGCCCTCCAAGACCAGGGTTTTTCTAGCGAGGAAATCACCCGGGCCTTCCGCTGGATCGAGGGACACACCCTTGGCGAGACCTTAGAAAAATCCGCGACCAAGACCGGCACTCCTCGACTTCAACCCCCTTCGCGCGTTCTAGGCTCCATTGAGGCCATGAAGATTAGCCCGCGAGCTTTCGGTGCCCTGGTTTCACTTTACGAACGTGGGGTGCTCGATATTCTCCAGTTCGAAGAAGTTATTGAGCGGGCCATGAAGACCCCCGGCGATTCGGTGAGCTCGCGTCAAATGAAACGCCTCGCAGCACTGACGCTTTTCAACCGTGTCCAAAACGAGTGGCGCGACTTCCTGCATTCAAAGAGCACGCTGATCCAATAATAATAACTTGTTCATTTCGGATCTTGCCCACAAAATGGGCCCACGATGCCCACATCGATTCCTCGTCCGACGAAGCTTGTTGTTTTCGTGGCCTCACTGCTGGGACTCGGCGTGATTTTTATCGCGCTCTCTCCCTTCAAGGGAATGAAGTCCAAGAGGCTACGCCTGAGGGCGTTCTCGAAGTGGTCGCGCTGGATCTTGAAGATCTTCGCCATCGACGTCTCCGACAATCGCTTCAATCACACGCCACACTCGGGACCGCGCGTGATCGTCGCCAATCATGTGAGCTATCTCGATATTCCGGTCCTCGCGAGTTTCGGGCCGACGGTTTTTCTGGCGAAGAAAGAGGTCTCGACCTGGCCGCTCATGGGTTGGCTGGGACGCTGTCTCGGCATGATTTTCGTCGATCGTTCGAGCCTGCGTTCGCGCGCGCAAGCCATCATCGATATCAAGAAACAAATTCGCTCGGGCATCAGCGTGGTGATTTTCCCCGAGGGAACAACGAGTCTTTCGGGACCATTGCGGGGTCTCGTGCCGTTCTTCGGAGGCGCATTCCGCGTGGCGCGCGACGAACAGGTTCCGGTAGAAATCTTTTATCTCGACTACAATCCCCTCGAAAAATGCTCGTGGCTCGGCGAAGAATCCTTCGGAGGACATCTCTGGGATTTCCTCGCGATGAAACGCGTACGTGTGAAAGTGCGCCGTGAATGGCTCTCGAAGATCGAAAATCGCACGGCTCAGCGTGAAGCCTATCTCTGGTCGCGCAAGTGGCTTATTGAAGGCGGACACGGTTTCATGAGCGTCATGAAAAAGGGCGCCTGGTCGCTAAGCTAAACGCATGGACAGTTTCGAAAACGATAAAGTGCTCCTGAAAATTCTGGACGAGCTCCAGAATGAACACGATTGCCACACCGCGATTCTCTACGGATCGCGCGCGCGTGGCGATGCGACGGATACGAGCGACTACGACGTCCTGGGTCTTCGCGGCAAAGAACCCAACATCATGGTCGCCAAACCTATCGACGGATATTTCGCCGATGCTTTCGTGTATTCGGACGCCTATGTCGATGCGCACACCACGGAGTTCTTACGCGTGCGCGGCGGGAAGGTACTCTTTCAGCGCGGGCACCAAGGCACGAAGCTCATCTCGAAAGTCGAAGCGCTCTACCGCAAAGGGCCGGAGCCGCTCCGGCCCGACGAGATTCAGCAGCGAAAAACCTGGATCGATAAGACCTTTGCGCGCATGCTTCGCGGCGATATCGAGGCCCAATACCGTCGGCATTGGCTGCTCTTTAATCTGCTCGAGGACTATTTCGCGCTGCGCGGACTGTGGTACCGGGGATCTAAGGAGAGCTTTCGTTATCTCGCCGACAAAGACCCTAAGGCGCATCTGCTGTTTGAGAATGCCCTCTCCGGGAAGGCCAAAGACAGCGATATCCGCAAACTCTGCGACTTTGTGAGAGATACTCAGCCTCGAGCTCTTGAAAATTCGCCGTAGAGCGAATAGTCCTAAGGGTACCGTAGGGCCAAGGTAGCACAGCGGTAGTGCACCGCTTTCGTAAAGCGGGGGTCGGGAGTTCGATTCTCCTCCTTGGCTCCATTTTTCTTCCCCACTCACTTTTCCGCCCTGACTGCGTTGGACACTTGCTCCGCTGCTCGCGGCGTGTCCGCCTTGTCAGGACGAAAAATTGAGCGGGGGCCCTTGGGGTTTTGCTTTAATTGCTGCAGGCCTTACTGAGCGGTGCTGAGATATGCCGAAACTCTATCCCGATTCTTGCGCGTCACTACGAAATTGTGCGATGCCGACCCCACAGTATGGCGGACATCCTTTCCGAGCGAAGCCACGGTTGCCGGTGGGCACCAGATGTCGCCTTCGGTGGAATAAACGAAAACTTTCTTCAAAAGCTCGGGTGCGACTGCGGGCGACGATTGGTCTTGCGAGATCGTGAGATGCTCGTGGTAGGCGAGTTGCGTGAAGACGTGAATCTCTTCGGCGGTGATCTTCGAAGCTTCTTCGAGTGCGAGACTTACGAGCGGCTGCAGGCGTACGAGCCACTTTTCCATCGGCGTATGGCAACGCAGTTCGTAGGCGAGCTTAAGGAGTGCGCGACCACGCTTGAGCGGCTGCCTGAGAAACGGATGGAGGAGATAACACTTCTCGACTTCGCTCGGAACCTTCTCGAGAATCTTCAGTGCGAGGTATCCACCGAGAGAATGTCCGACGAGCGAAGCTTGAATACCTTCGCGTTTGCGAAATTCTAAGAACTGTTTCGTGACCACTGCGACGAGATCGCGGAAGTAGGCGTGAGAGTCACCTTCGCTCTGCCAGAGCGGATAGTGCGCGATCTCAATTTTGGATTCGGGATGCTGCGCGCGGATTTCTTGGGCCCAGAGTTCGTAGAAGTGCAGGGCGGGTGGGTTGCCCGGAAGGATAAAGAGATTCATCACGCGTGCGAATTTAGCATCTTCGCGTGACGTCGCCCAGTGTTTAGGGCGTGAGCTTGAAGAGGAAGCTGATTTTCTGCACGGCGCTTGCGTTGCTGCGGTCAACTTCGAGGCGACCGAGCTTCAGCGCCTCTTGGATGGCGTTCAGGGCAGAGTTGTCGAGGCGCTCATAACCGCTCGAACTGAGAACGCGCGCGCGCGGATGGGCTCTCAGATCTTGGATCTCGATGACGACGCGGCCGCTTTCATGCAGCACGCGCGAGAGACGGGGATAGCTCGCGCGAATACCGATCTGACTGCCGTCGATCACTCCTCCATTGTCCTCAGTATTTTCGCCACTCGTAGGTGGCGCTGCAGCTGCGGTATTCGTAGGCACCGAGGATTCTTTAGAACTCTCAAGCGGGGTTCGTGCACGAACGCCTCCGGGCGGCGTGTATTTCTCAGAGTGTCGCGCCGTGAGAGAGTGCTGTGCCACGAGAAAGACGCTCGGAATATTTGAGAGGCCGCTCGGCGGACCGAAGAGCGCCATGAAGAGTGCCACATGAAGGACGACGGAAATCACGACGGCGTAGGTCGAGGGCTTCTTCAGAAACGACGCCATCGCTTAGATCTCCCCCGTGAGACCGAGGAAGAACGAAACGCCAGCGTTTCCGTAGCCAGCGACTTCTTCGTAGGTCGTGTTGAAAACGTTCTCGATGCGTCCGTGGACCTTGAAACGTTTCGACAAGAGATAGCTGCTCTCGAGTGAAAGCACCCCGTACGACGCACTCTCGATTCTGGCAAAAGTCGTCGGGTCCGCATCGGCGCGTGCTCCTTTGAAGCGGTAGCGTGCGATTGTTTCCCACGCATCGGGAGCGTAGCTTGCGGAAACGTTCCACGCGTTTTTTGGACGACGCAAAAGCGCGAGTCCCGTCTTAGCGTCGCTACTCTCGAGGTAGTCGTAGCTCGCGCCGAGTTTGAGCGACGGGAGCGCCTGAAACGACGTCTGAGCTTCCAGACCCCGGGTCATTGCGCGACTCACGTTGAAGTAGTGATTGGCGCTCGTGTCATAGTCGATGAGGCTTCGGAAATGATTTTCAAAAATCGTAAGTCCCAGGGAGATTTTTTCGGTCGCTTGATGATCAACGCTGAGCTCTACGGTGTCCGAAGTCTCCTCGTGCAGCGTCTTTTCACCGTAGACCGAGTAGCGCTGATAAAGACTCGGTATCTTGAAACCGGTCCCGTAGCTCAGCGAAACTTTCGCTCGGTGCTCAAGAAATCGGCTTCCGACCGAAGCGCGAAGACTGGGAATGACGTCATGAGGTGGCGCGAGATCACCACGCGCACCAATGTCAAAAAAGCGCGTCTCATCGTCGTAGAGATAAGTGAGCGCGGCTCCGGGAAGTGACTGCGACTTCTGCGCGAAGGAACTGCGCGCGCCATTGAGTGTTTCGGTGGAGAGTCCGCGCTCGCTTCGCCACTGCAAATCGGCACGCAAGGTGTGCGACTCGCCCAGAGCAAGCTCGTGATCGGACTCGACCTTCGCAATTGCGCTGCGAAACTGATCGGACGAATCGGTCGCATGAAAAATGTCAGGCCTATTGAGTCCACTTCGCTTGCCGTCGACGTAAGACACGGCGAGCGAAGACTTGAGATGATCGTCGAGGAAACGCTTCGTGGCCCTGAGCCCCGCAATGAGTTGGCGGGTCTGAGTCGTGGCGTTGGGATCGTCGCCTCCGCTTCCGCCTTGGATGTCGATGTCGGTTTTTGCGTCGGCGTAGCGAAGCACGGTCTGAAGTTTAAGACGTG
>JBDSDI010000197.1:0-4630 GCA_039920645.1 Bdellovibrionota bacterium
AAGAACGGGAGCACTCACGTTCATCGAAGGATGTGAGGGTTGCAAACTTGGTAAATTTTGGATCGAGAACAATTTCCTGCTCGTTCAAAACCGCTTGGAGAAAGGCGCCTCTGTCGTCGATCTTTATCTGCGCAGACGCGATTCGAATGGCGAAGCTTTTTTTAAAAGTTCGTCGCTCGAGCTTGGCGCCACTCCTGCTTCGCAAGCATTAGTTCAGGTTTCCCCGCGACCCTCGGAAGGATCACATACCTATTTTGCTCTTTCAGAGGATCTTCAGTTGAAAATGCTGATCGATTCGGAGTGGATCACTCTCGAAGTTCCCGGAGGAATCGATGCGAAATCGCTAAGGCTTCAGGACGAGAGTTCCGAAGCGTTTCTCTTCCTCGCAGGTCAGCGTGCGAGCTCGGAATCGCGGGGTTATGCGCTCAATAAAACTACGCGCACCTTCCAGCCCGTCCCCTTAGCGGGTGCTTATTTCGTCGCAGGCGAAGCCCGTAATATCGTGGGCTACGATCAGGGAAGCGGCACGTATTCGCTGAGCCGTCTCTCTGCGGATTTAACAAGCGTCGTAGCGTATCGGGAACTAGGAAAGATTTCTTCGGTGATGACTCCTCAGACTTCCGGATCGACGCTGTTTTCCTACGGCACCTTCGAACCCAACAAATCGTGGCTCCTGGATTTACGCGGCGACACCATTAATACGGTCTTTTCTTGGGACGGGGCAAACCAAGTTCAACCTCTGCGTGCGGATCGTTTTCTTTTGGGTTATTCCAATCATCAGGAAGTCTGGAGTCTGCCTGAGAAGCCAACGGAGACACCGCACCTTCTCCTCACTTTGCCTCAAGGAGTGTTCCTTAGTGCCACGGAGTCGAACTCGACTCGTTCGCTATGGGCCATTGCGAGTTCGGTTGGCGTTTTGGATCAGCAAGAGCTCCGGTGTCTCGGAAGCTCCGATGCTTTCCCTCCACTGAGTGGCGCGGTGAATTACTGGTATTTTAGCGCGCAAGCCATCGATTCCAACGTGATCCTGAAGGACGAGGATGAACAGAGGGTCTTCTGGCCTCGCGTCGCAAGCGGGTCGCTCGTCTTTAAAGGCTCACGCACGATCTGGCTCGACGACGCGCTCTGCCACTAAAAAAGTCTCTAGAACAACGCGGTCCAGTGTTTGAAATGGCGCTGGGCGCGTTCAACCAGATGCAGTTTCTTCTGCTTGTCGCGCGGGTTGATTTCTAAAAGCGGCACCAGCCCCCAGTTGATGTTCATCGGCTGGAAGTTTTTCTGTGGCCCGTTATAAACCGCATGCACGAGCGCACCGAGCGCGGTGGTTTGCGGAGGTGCGGGTGGGTTGGCCTGACCGCCCAACTCCAAATCCGTCATGCGCGCGACGTAGGCACCGACCGCGCAACTCTCGAGGTAACCTTCGACGCCGGTGATCTGACCGGCGAAACGCAGCCACGGCGCTTTCCTCAGGCGCAGGCTTTCGTCGAGGAGACTCGGCGAATGGATAAAGGTGTTCCGGTGCAGGCTGCCCATGCGGTAGAACTCGGCCTTCTCGAGACCCGGAATCATCGCGAAGATGCGCTTCTGTTCGGGGTATTTCAGTTTTGTCTGGAAGCCGACCATGCTCCACGCGCGGCCCTCGTTGTCTTCCTTACGGAGCTGCACAACCGCAAACGGGCGCGCGTTCGTACGCGGATCGGTGAGGCCAACGGGTTTCATCGGTCCGAAGAGCAACGACTTGTCGCCGCGCTCTAAGATCGCTTCGATGGGTTGGCAACCTTGGACGTAGACTGCCTTTTCGAAATCATGCGGCTCGACTTTTTCGGCGCCCTTCAGCGCTTCGATGAAAGCGGCGAACTGTTCTTCGGTAAAAGGACAGTTGTAGTAGTCGCCGTCGGCCGACGATTCGACGTTCTCGCCCGAGAGATCCTTGTCGTAGCGGTTCTGCAAAAATGCGAGGGAGCTATCGATCGTCGATCCGTCCACGATCGGCGCGATCGCGTCGTAGAAATAAAGATTCTCGCCGACGAAACTCGAAAGGCTCTTCGCGAAATCTTCGGAGGTGAGCGGTCCGGTGCAGACCACGACGGGGAGCAGTCCCTTAGGACCTTCGAGTTTGAGTTGCTCGTAGTGCTCGATGGGTTCGCGCACGATCGTGACGTTCGGATGTTTCTCGAGCGCATCGGTGATGGTCTGGCTGAACTTCACGCGGTCGACGGCGAGCGCTTGTCCGGCGGGAACTTCGGAGCTCTCCGCGGCTTTCAGAATCAGTGAGCCGAGTTGCTGCAGTTCCCATTTTAAAAGTCCGGGCGCGCTTTCGGGATCACGCGATTTGAGCGAGTTGCTGCAAACAAGTTCCGCGAAGAGCGGACCGGTATGTGCGGCGTTGCCGCGATGGGGACGCTGCTCGATGAGCATGACCTTGTGACCACGTTCGGCGAGTTGCCACGCGCACTCGGATCCGGCGAGTCCCGCCCCTAAAACAACGGCTTCGATAGAGTGGGTGCGCGCAAGTTCTTGAAGTTTCATAATTTTTGGTCCTTGCTTTGCTAGCCAGTGTTTTTTAGAGTCTTGCCGCAATGAGCCGGAAACTTCAAGGGCTTTTGGGCGAGATCAAGAACGCCCCCTTCTTCCCCGTCTACAGGTTCTTCCTGATCTTCTTCGTTCTGAAGCTTGTCCTCGCGTTCCTGATGGAAGGCGCCTTTTTCTTGGGAGGCTACGCGGCCTCTTCTTCTACTCAAATAGTTGAAAATAATGAGGTTTTAATTCAATCCCTCGCACTCGTGATTGCGTTGTGGGGCGTCTTCGCGCGCGGCCCCGGTGCGTCGTCGAGACATGTCTCTTTGAGAGAATTCTTGGGCGAGTCGATGCACAAATGGCCGGCGCCCTCATTTTGGGTCGCGGAGTCGCTTTCGCCGATCATGCTCGGTTTCGGCATCGCGAGTTTCAGCGTTCTCTTGCTCTTGCTCTCGGGCTTCCTCAGCATCGAGGGTCACTTGAGTCTTGCGAGTCTTCTCATCATGCCGGCCATCGTGTTGCGTGCGGCGCTGCTCGTCCTTTGGATCGCGCTTCTCGAACTCACACGCTTGAAACTGAGCCGTCTGCTTGTGCGCTCAGGACTTTTTGAAGTTGTTGGCTTACTCGCTCTCGTGATTTTCGAAGGCTATCTGCTCTACTCGGTTATGAAAACTTCGGGCGGTGCGCTGGAACAGGCCTTCATGGGTCTCGTTGCCCTGTGGTGGTCGGCGTTGCTCGCGACGTGGACTCTGATCTCGGGTAAGACCGTACTCGCCTCGTGGCGCCGCGTTTGTATCGTCGCATCGCTCGTCGTCTCTTTGACGTGCGTCTACGGATTCCCTCTTTCGTGGGGAAGAGTCGCTTCTTTGACATCCGTCTACGAAGGACCGCACCCCTGGTCGCGTGTCGTTCTCCAGAGTCCGAGCCTCTTGGGGCAGTGGAGTCTTATTTTGATCTTCACGGCGTTCTTCGCCGCGATGCTTCGCCGTGTTTTGACGCAAGCATCTGACAGTCGCGCCTAGACGGCACCTCGTCTAGCCAGCGCCCTGGCTTCACGTTAAGATTTCTCCAATATGGCAGCTGAATCGACCACTCTTGAACTTGCAACCAGTACCGGTCCCATCGTCAAAGCAGTTCTCTGCGCGTTGATCGGACTTTCCATCGTCTCATGGGCCGTGATTTTCTCGAAGTGGCTTGGTTTCCGGCGCGTGACTCGTTCGACCGCCGTCTTTCTCAACAGTTTCTGGAACGGCAAATCGCTGGACGCGATCTACACGGAATCGAAATCGCTTTCGGAAAGTCCCGTCTCCAACGTTTTCCGTTCCGGTTACAAGGAATTCCAAAAGGTCGCGCAAAAGGGCCAGGAGAAAAAAGTTTCCAATGAGATCCTTGCAGGTCGCGGTATGGAGAACGTCGAGCGCGCGCTTCGCAAAGCAGCCGTCACGGAATCCCTTCGTCTCGAATCGAAACTCGGATGGTTAGCTACGATCGCGTCGAACGCGCCTTACATCGGTCTCTTCGGAACCGTGTGGGGCATCATGAACGCCTTCCAAGGTATTGGTCAAGGCGGCCCCGCTTCGCTGCAGAACGTGGCGCCCGGTATTTCCGAGGCGCTCATCGCAACGGCCGTTGCGCTCGCGACCGCTATTCCCGCTTCGATCTTCTACAATCTCAACATCCACAAACTGAAAACTTTTCGCGTCGAGATGGACAACTTCTCGGCCGAATTCTCCAATATCCTTCGTCGCGGATATCTCGAGTAAGGACTGACGATGGCGGGCTACAATCCCAACGGAGACGACTACTCTCCCATAGCCGAGATGAACATGATTCCCCTCGTGGACGTCATGCTCGTGCTGCTTATCATCTCGATGGTGACGGCGCCGTTCCTCGAGCAAGGCGTGAATGTGGAGCTGCCTGTGGCCTCGGGACAAAATCTGCAGAAGTCTGCGGCCCAGGAGCCGGTGGTGCTTTTCCTTGCTCGCGACAAGAACCTGCGCCTGGGCGATACGCCCGTTTCGCGCAGTGATCTCGTGCGCGCTCTGAAGGCGAAGTTTCAAGGACGCCACGAAAAAGAACTTTTCGTGCGCGCGGACAAGGACGTTCCCTATGG
>JBDSDI010000198.1:0-6190 GCA_039920645.1 Bdellovibrionota bacterium
GGTGAGCTCAAACGGATCCACGTCTTTGCGTCCCAATAGAATTTTCACGGGCGAACCCGCTTTTCCGCGCATCATGGTGACCGCTTCCGGCAGCGTGATGCCCTTCGTGGATTTTCCATCGATTTTCAGAATACGATCACCACTTCTGAGACCGGCACGTGCCGCAGGAGTTTCGTCGATGGGTGCGAGGACCACGATCCCGTCGTCCTGGATGCTCACTTCGACGCCCAGACCGCCGAACTTGCCGTCGGTATCGCTCTGCATTTCTGCGAAGACCTCTTTGTCCATATAGGCCGAGTGCGGATCGAGATGCTGAAGCATTCCCTTGATCGCGCTCTCCAGGAGCACCTTCTGCGAAACTTCTTCGACGTAGTTATCCTCGACGAATTGCAGAATCTTCGAAAATTTTTCGAGTTCTTTATAAGCGATTTCAGCGTGCGAGCTGCGCGCGAAACCAAGACCGAGGAGCACAAGGGACGCGGATGCGACAAAGCGTTTCATCACGCCTGATTATAAACCTGCACGACCGGAGTCGGGAGCGTCAGGCGAATGTCAGAGGGTGATTTGTTGGATCAGTTCGGGACGCAGCGCTTCGCGAGGGTCCGCGGCTACGCCTTTGGAACGATACTCGAAGTAGAGGCGATCCACGGAATGCCCGAGGACGGTCCCCGCATCGACGCGACCGCCACGCTGAAGATTCTTAGCCGAAGTGGCGTCGAGATTGGCGTAAACGGTAAGATGCCCTGCGCCGTGGTCGAGCATCACAACGCGTCCACGTCCCGAAATCTCACCCACGAAGACGACGCGACCTGAATCACAGGCCCGGACTTCGGAACCGATCGCCGAAAGCCACCAGCCGAGCGAGTTCCAGACGAGTCCGGTCCCATTGTCCTTCTGACGTCCGAAGCCCTGAAGAACTTCGGGCTTCTGATCAAGCGCGGGAACCAACGGCAGAACGCGACATTTGAAGGCTTTGGCCGTAACTGCGTTATCCGGCGTCGAGGTCGCTTGAGGTTGAATCTCTTCTTGCTGGATCTTGAGCCATTCGAGTTCGGCTTGCGCCTCGAGGCGACGATTCTCGAGCGCGTCGAGTTCCTTGAGGCCTTCCTTGAGACTCAGGCTCGCCATACGCAGCGCCAGATCTCGACGCGGCCCGGCGTTCTCATCGCTCGACTGCCACGCATAAAGCGGTCCCTGTTCAGGAATCTGCTGAAGCTTATGGATGGTGAGCGTGCGTTTACGAAGGTTATCCTTGAAGGCCGCAATCTTCACATCGATCTGCGCCACCATCTGTTCTTGAAGAGGAATCTGAGGCACAGCCGCTTCGGTCGTCGTCGCTGCAGCAGGAGACTGCGCCGCCATCTCGTCGACCGCCGCATGTGCGGACATTGCCACGACGAGAACGGAGAACGAACACCAAGACGTGAATCGCTTCATCGATCACAGTTCCTGCGCGGGTTGGTCTACGAGAGGCCAAGTAAGCACGGCGCCCGCCACGGAAGCGAGGATTCCCAGCGCGCCGAGACTCAGCGAAGAGCCTAGCGAGAGCGAGGAAAGCTTGAACTGGGCCGGCAGTACGAAGAGCGGAGTATTAGGAACGAGGAAGGTGAAGAACACGGTAACCATCAGAATCGCGAGTCCACCGCCCATGATTCCGAAGATGAGTCCCTCGAGAAAGAGCGGCGCGAAAATGCGTCCGCGCGAGGCGCCGAGAATCTTCAGGGTGTCGATTTCTCCACGAATGGCTTCGAAAGCCAACCGAATGAGATGGCTCACCAGCAGCGCGACGACAATGAAGACAAGAAGCAGAAGTCCGGTCGCCCATGAGAAGACGCGTTCGCTAACGGAGTTCTCTTTCGGCGAGAAGGCGCCGAGGCCTTCGTCGACGTCGAGCACGCCGGGTTTAGCGCGCAGCTCGTTCAGCAGGTTCAGGAACTCGGTCCGCGAAAGTGTGCCCGAAGCAAATTGGAGTTTCAGCGTGGTGGGCAGCGAGCCTTCTTCGAAAACTTTCGAAAGGGTTTCTCCGAACTGGTTCTTGAGAGTATCGAGCGCTTCTTTCGAAGGGACGACTTGAGCGGACACGAAACGAGGGTTCTTCAAAACTTCGGCCTTGAAGGTCTCGAGTTCGGGAGCGCTCAGCTTGGGATCGACGAAGACCGTCAGACCGGGGAGGCCTGAGTTCGGCAGACTTTGTGAGCTGGCGACGCGCACTTTTTCCAAGTTTTCGACGACCGTCCAGAAGCCGCCCAAGAGCGACAACGAAAAGGCGATCGCAAAAAGCGTCATAAAGGCCGAGAAAGGGCGCGTGAGGATATGGCGAATCGTAAACTTCCAGATCACAAATCAACTCCTGCATTGGGATTTTCGGCACCCGCCCAAAAGCGGGGGATCTTGTAAGCGTTGGCATTGCGGGCCGCATCGGCGGCGTTCGGAACGGATCCGCCGATAAGCTCCAGGACGCGTCCGCCGAAATCGCGAACGAGACTCATGTCATGGGTCGCGATGAGGACGGTCGTGCCGTGACCCTTGAGTTCTCTCAAGAGACGGATGAGCGAGCGAGCGGTAACGGGGTCGAGGTTCCCCGTGGGTTCGTCGGCCACGATGAGGCTCGGACAGGTGACCAGCGAGCGGGCGATGCCAACGCGTTGTTTTTCGCCGGCGCTCAAGCTACGGATATTCTCGCCGGCATGGTCACGCATTTGGACGGTTTCGAGGATCTCGAGAACGCGACGTTGGCGTTCTTTGGACCCGAGACCCATGAAGTGCAGAGGAAGCTCGATGTTCTCATAGACGTTCAGAGAGCTCAGGAGGCGGTGATCCTGAAAAATGATGCCGATCTGGCGACGCAGCTCGCGACGACGGGTCTCGCTGAGCTTGTTCATATGCTGGCCGAGGGTGATGACCTCGCCGGCCGAAGTGTTGTCGAGACCAAGTATGAGCCGAATCAGCGTGCTCTTGCCGGCGCCCGAGGGACCGGTCAGGAAGACGAACTCACCCGCCTGCAGCCTCAAAGAGACGCGCACGAGCGCATGAAGCTTCGCAGCCGGAGTCCGGCCTTTAATAAGCGATTCGGGATTCCTTACGAAATCGCGATCGACGTCTTTCATTTCCACGATGAACGGTGATGTCATAGTGTCTCTTGCCCCACTCACGCCTCTATTGTAACTTTTGCCGTCATGCAGCACAAGGGCCGCGCCATAAATCGAGAAAGGATCGAAGAGCTCACCTCGCAGCTCAACGCCTGGGCGCGCGCCTATTATGTCGAGGATGCTCCCGAGGTTTCCGATCAGGACTACGACGAGGCAATGAAAGAACTCATCGCGCTCGAGACAGAGTTTCCCGAGCTGCGTCTCGCCGAGAGCCCGAGCTTCCGCGTCGGTGCCGCTCCCAGGGAAAACGTCGAAAAACACCGTCACCTCATTCCCATGCTCTCGCTCGCCAACGCCTTCTCGGTCGAGGACGTGCAGGACTGGATCGATCGTAACCGCCGCTTCATCAAAGCTCCCGAGGGCCATTTCTTTCCACTCGTGATCGAAGAAAAAATGGACGGCCTCGCGCTGAGCCTGACTTACACGGTGTTAGACACCGCCCATCCCGAAAAAGGTTATTCGCTCCGTCTTGCTACGACCCGCGGCGACGGAGTGGTCGGAGAGCTCGTTACGGAAAATGCGAAGACCCTCCATGAGATCCCGCTTAAGCTACCTCCCGCGACTGCCAAAGCACTCAAATCGACTTTAGGGGCTGCTCCCGAGGAGATCGAAATTCGGGGCGAGATCTACATGGATCACAAAGGCTTCGAAAAACTGAACCGACTTCTCGCCGAAAAAGGCCAGAAGCTCGCGGCCAATCCCCGCAATGCCGCCGCAGGTTCACTGCGCCTGCTCGATTCTAAACTCGTCGCGAAACGTCCGCTGCGCTTTTTCGCTTACCAAGTCGCCGGACTGAAGATCACGCAAAGTCAGGTCCTGAAGCTTTTGGCGGACGCGGGCTTCGCGGTGAATCCCCATTGGCAGCGCATCGAAGAAACATCCGAGCTTCAGACCCTCATCGAGAAATACGCCGAACTGCGCAAACACTCTGGAGCCGGCGCCCTCCCCTACGATATCGACGGCCTGGTCTTTAAGGTCGACGACTCCGAAAGCGTCGCCGCGCTCGGCAGTATCGCAAACTCTCCGCGCTGGGCGATCGCGTACAAACTTCCCGCGATCGAGGCGCAAAGCGTCGTCGAGAGCATCGAAGTGCAGGTCGGACGCACGGGACAAATCACGCCCGTCGCATGGCTCAAACCCACGAGCGTCGGCGGCGTGGTCGTCAGTCGCGCCACGCTCCACAACGAAGAACAGATTCGTCTCAAAGATATCCGAATCGGCGATACCGTATGGATTCGCCGCGCGGGCGAAGTCATTCCCGAGGTGGTCAAGGTCGAGACGTCGCTAAGACCCGCAGCCTCCAAACCCTATGCCATGCCCACCCACTGTCCCGCGTGCGGCACGGAACTCGAACGCGACAAGAGCGCGCTCATGTGCACCAATCGCCTGTGCCCCGCCAAGACCGTGGAACGCATTCGGCACTTCGCTTCTCGGCACGCCATGGATATTCGCGGACTCGGCGAACAACTCGTGGAGCGTTTCTGGGAACTCGGTTGGGTAAAAACTCTTCCCGACATTTATCGTTTGCGCGATCACGTCGCCGAACTCAAGGTCCTCGAGGGCCTCGGAGAAAAATCCGTTTCGAAACTTCTCGAAGCTATCGAGGCGTCCAAGAACCAAGTGCCCGAAAAATTCCTCTTCGGCCTCGGTATCGATCTTGTGGGCGAAACAACGGCCGAGGATCTTCTTGCGCACGATTCAGTCGACGGAAATCTCGACAAACTTTTCGCGCTGTCGGAGGAGGAACTCATCGAGCTTCCGAACGTCGGTCCCGGCACGGCACAGTCCATCGTCAAGGCCGTCGCCGACAAACACTTCCGCGCGGAGCTCGAAGAGCTGCGTGAACTCGGTCTTGAAAAATGCATCAAGGCTCCGCGCGCGGCTACAAAAAAATCGAAGCCCGCCCTCGCTATTCTTAGTGGTCTTACACTCGTCATCACCGGAACCCTCGACCGCTCGCGCGACGAAATCAAAAAAGATCTCAAAGCGCTCGGCGCGAACATTACGGATTCCATTTCGAAAAATACGAGCGCGCTGATCGCCGGAGAGGCTGCCGGCTCGAAGCTCGACAAGGCGCAAAAGCTCGGCGTTCCGGTGTGGGGACAAACCGAACTCGACAAGCTCCTCAAGGGCCAGAACCCGTCAGAATTCTAAAGACGTCTGAATGAAGTAGCGGCGATCGACGCCGATGCCGGGACCGGGACCGAGGTTGGCAGCATAGGTCCCAAGTTCAAGTTCGAAGACCTGCCATTGAAACGCGACGCCGCCCGTCATATTTCCCTTCGCGAATCCAAGGCGCAAAGCGCTCGTATAAAAATCACGCGGTCTCATGAGAAGTTCGAAACCCATGTGCAGGTGTTCCATGAATTCGTCGTAGGACGTCGAGAGCAGGTCGCGCAACTCGACCGAGAAGGTGGGCTCGAGAACACCGGGATTAAGAAGTCTTGCGGCAAAACCGAGGTTCACGCGGCGCTCGCTCATGGGGGGCGTTCCAGAAACTGACTTGATGAGCGGAAGCTTATATTTATTTTGGAAAGTGTTTTGAAGCGCCAGACCCGACATCAACTTCAGGCCGGTGCCCCCGCCGAGATCGATGGGATCCAAATTTCCCTGAGCGCCGAAATCCAAATCCAAACCCCACCCGCCGCCGCCGTAATCCGAAAGACTCTTTCCAAAATTGGTGATGTCCTGATTCTCGAGCTTCGCCTTGACGCCGAAACGATACGCGAAAGGTTTGAATGCGAAACCGAAACGCAAGTGGTTATCGAGCATCGGATGTCCGTAAGCGACGGTGATTCCTCCCTGCGCCGCCGCAAAGAGATCGACCTTGGCGAAGAGGAGCGAAGGCGTACGCACGCGCGCCGACGATGTGAATCCGATCGGGTTCACCGCAATGCCGACGCGGGGTTTGGTCCAGTACGTGCTAAAAAAAGCGAACTCGGCTCCGGAGGCCGTGCCGTCGAATTTCTGAAGTTGCTCGCCGATGGTGTCGCTTCCGCTCGACGTCACGCCTTTGAGTTGCTTGTAGAGACCGCTGAAGG
>JBDSDI010000199.1:0-15592 GCA_039920645.1 Bdellovibrionota bacterium
TGAGCTCCGGCTTCGCGAAGAATTCGAACTGTGACCGCGACCTCCGTGGGATCGAAGTCATGACGAGGAAGTGGGACGAGTACCGTTTTCGACATGGAGAAAGTTTAACTTCGGAATGCAAAAAGCACGAGGGCCGCGGAACCGAAGTTCCGCGGCCCTCGTGGCCTCATATTACCGGAGCATTAGCCGGCGTTGTTATCGGAGGCGGGGGTCTGCTGCTGTTGCATAGGGGTCAAGATAAGGTCGACGCGACGGTTGGTCGCACGACCGGCACGCGTCCCATTCGGTTTCAAAGGTTTCTCAGGACCAAAACCTTCCGAGCTGATGGCGTCTTCGTTCACGACCTTGGTAGAGATCATGTACTTCGCGACGGCTTCGGCGCGCTCTTTAGAGAGCTTCATGTTGACGGCGGCGCTGCCGACGGAATCCGTGTGTCCTTCGATCTGGACTTTAGAAGGATTGAACTCGGCGACGACTTCGCGCACTTTTCCAAGAAGATCGATCGATTCGTTCGGGAGGCTTGCGCTTCCGGACTTGAAGTTAAGTGCCTTCAGGCGAATGAGGAGCTTATCGCCTTGGCGATAGACTTCGGCTTCGTCTTTTCCGAAAGACTTTTCGGCCTTTGCGATCGCAGCTTCTTGCGCTTTCGCGCTGCTGATTTCGCCGCTCAGAGCCTTGGTCTTGTTGGCAAGATCTTGATTTTCGCTATCAAGATTTTTGTTTTGGGTCGTGCTGGTGGCCAGTGCCGAAGAGTAGGCTTGGACTGTTCCCGCAAGAGCGGCGTTGCTGCTGCGTTGCTGTTCGATCTCGAGAGCGATTTGCTCTGGCGTGCGGCCTTTGGCGTTAACCGCAGTTTCGGTCACGACGGCGAGTTTGGTTGCGGCGTCGAGAGCGGACTTCGAAGCATTCTGCACAACGGTAGAATTATGACGATCGGTTTCGATCGCGACTTCCGCCGACTTATATTTCTCTTCTGCCATTTTCAAAGTGGTGGGGCTGATTTTTTTGGCGCCGAGTTTTTTCGAGCCTTCGATGTGAGCCTTCGCGTCGCCAAGATAGGTCGACTTGATCGCGGCGAGTTCAAGATCGAGGTAACGTTTTTGTAGCTCGGTCTTATCTTCGAGTTTGATCTTGTTCACGCCTTCGGCGCCTTTTTCAGTGCGCTCCGCGAGATCGCCGTCGATGTCTTTCAGTTCATCTTTATTAAATTTGGCGGCGCCGGCATCGAGTGCCAATTTGCGCGAAGCCATAACGTCGCTCAGGCCGGGCGAGGTCGATGCAGAATGGGTCTTCGCCATGCCGAGATAAGCGCGTGCGACGCCGATATCTTTGAGCACCTCGTCGCGGTCATCTTTGTCTTTGACGTCGTTTTGAGCTTCTTTCAAATATTTCTGCGCGCCTTTGTAGTCTTTTTCGGCGAAGACGCTGATTTGCTGTTCCTGCTCTGCAGCAGCAAGATCTTGTTCGAGTTGGGTGATCGCGGTGTTGGGATTGGTGTTCGCGTCGAGCGCGAGAGGTTTAGGATGGGAAGCGCAACCCGAGAAAGCGACCGCAAGTGCGAAGACGCCAAGACCGGTGCAAGCGCGCCGGAGGCGGGTCGAAGGAGCTTGTGGATTCACCACGAGAATGGTTGCGAAGGTGGACGATGTGACGTTGTTGGTATTTTTCACTAAGAGATACTCCGTGCAATTTGATTTGACCGGGTGGTCATACCACGCTGTATGCAAGGGACATACCGAAAAAGATCCGGGGCTTTAAGGGAACTCTTAAATAGATTTGAAGAAGGGATAAGAAAAATTGCCCCTTATCCAATGATCAGATGAAGACTTTGAATATTATGCGGGGCTTTAAGGGGCCTTGATTCCGTGGACTCGAAGTGACACCGTAAGGACCATGTTACACGCGCGTCATACCAAGCTCTTTGCTCTTTTGTCTCTTCTTGTTCCGTTCTCGGGTCTGACGTCCTGTTCATCTTCGGATAAGAAACTGCCGCCGCTTAAGACGGTCGCTCATGTGGATCTCGGGCGTTTCATGGGACGATGGAATGTGATCGGGGGGATTCTGAGTCCTCTCGAAAAAGGTCACGTCGCAGGAAGCGACACCTATTCGTTACGAAGCGATGGCGATATCGACGTGGTCTACGAAGCGCGCAAAGAAACCCTCGATGGAAAGCCGACGCGCATGACCCAACACGCGTGGGTCGTCGACACGAAGTCCAACGCCGAATGGAAGGTGCGCCCGATCTGGCCGCTGAGCTTTCCGTATCTTGTGATCGATCTCGATGCGGATTACAGCTATGCTGTCATCGGTTATCCCGATCGTAGCTACGTCTGGATCATGGCGCGCGCAAAGAGCCTTCCCGAGACGACTTTAGCTGCGATCTTCGAGCGGCTGCGTCAGCAAGGTTACGACACCGATCGAATTAAGCGCCAACTTCAGCCCTCCTCTTAACGCTCAAGCCCTTGGCCTCAAGCGCCACGTCCTTTAATCTTGGAGCGATGAAACGCGAAGAACTCGAGTTCGTGCGGGAAGCCGCGATATTTTTCGAAACTCCGAGCACTTTTACACGCGCACTCAGCGGACTCGGCAACGGCATCGAGGGTGCGTTCGCTAAACTCCCCGAAACGGTCAGAAGCTCCGTCATGAAGGCTTCGCGTCGTGCGATAGAATCCTGTCTTCGTGTCGCGGTGAAGACCATTGCGCCTTCGGAGAATCGAGCGGTCGATCTCGCCGAAGTCGCGGAGGGCAACCGCACGATGCGAAATGCGCACACTCTCGCTGCGGGGATCACGGGGGGACTCGGCGGTATCTTAGGCCCCGTCTCGCTCGCGCTCGAAGTTCCCATTTCGACGGCGCTCATCATGCGCTCCATCGCTTCCAGTGCCAACGACTATGGCTTCAGTCTTCAGGATCCGGAAGTTCTTCTGGAATGTCTTTTTGTATTTGCCATCGGTGGACCTTCCAAAAAAGATGATGGCATGGAATCGAGCTACCTCGCGAGTCGTCTCGCCCTTTCTTCGCTCATGCGCAACGCGGCCGCGACGATGATGGAGCTTCCCGCAAAACAATTTCTTACGGCACTCGAACGCGAGACGGCGCCCGCCGTGGTGCGGGTCGTCTCGGCAATTTCTGAATCTTTCGGACTGCGCGTGTCGGAAAAGTTTGTGGCTCAGCTCGCACCCGTAATCGGTGCCGTCGGTGGTGCTTCGATCAACGTTGCGTTCGCGAATTTTTTCGGAACGGCCGCGAAATATCACTTCGGTATCAAACGTCTCGAAGTTGTCTACGGAAGCGAAATTGTCCAAGCGGCTTACCAAGACGAAGCGAAAAACACGGCGAAAAACGGAGCCTAGTCGACCGAAATGTCGGGGTATTTTTCTGCGAGGAAATCTTTGAGCTTTTTTTTGATCTTCTCTTCGATCTGCCGAGCGCGTTCTTTGGTGATTTTGTAGTCGTCGCCAATTTCAAGCAGCGTACGTGGTTTTTCGGAGAGGAGTCGCTCGCGAAAGATGGCTTGCTCGCGTTCGTCGAGCAAGAGCACGAACTCTTCGAGCGCCTTCTTGAAGAGTTGGGCCTGCTCGGATTTTTCCAAAGTTTCGCTGCTGAGTTCGGACTGATCTGCGAAGCGGTTCTCGATGTTAAATGAGGAGTCGCCGCCGTCGGCAGAATCGCGAATGGGAGTGGAAATCGAAACATCGCCCCCCGACAGACGCTCCTGCATCAGCTTCACGTCGCGTTCTTCGACGCCGAGATTCATCGCGATCTGCTTGGGTTCGGGACGCACGCCCATCTGTTCGAGGCGTTGTTGTTCTTTCTTGAGACGATAGAAAAGTTTTTTCTGCGCGGCCGTCGTTCCGATCCGCACGAGCGACCAGTTGCGCAAGAGGTAGTCCTGCATGTAACTGCGGATCCACCACACGGCGTAAGTCGTGAGGCGCACTTCCTTGTAAGGATTGAAATCCTGCACGGCCTTCATGAGACCGAGGTTGCCTTCTTGGATGAGGTCCATGACCTTAGCGCCGTAGCTCGCGTATTCGAATGCGATCTTCACTACGAATCGCAAGTTCGCTTGCACCAGGCGGCGGAAGAGAGCGGGATCGTGCGATTCGAAATAACTCGTGGTGAGGTGTTTTTCCTCTTCAGGCGTTAACAACTTCAGGCGGGAGAGCTCGCGGATGTAAATCTGAAGGACGTCACGTTCTTTCGCCGGAACAGGCAGATTACTCGGCTGGCTAGAGCCTTGATTTTCTGGAGTTTTCTTCCGTTTTTTAGGTTCTGTCATCTTCCTGGCCTAGTGAGAAGCTCCTTTTTTGCTACACTATGAGGTAGATGGCAACGTCTGCTTCGCCCGTCTTAAACCGAACTCGAGTCTTGGTCCTCAACGCGAGTTATGAGCCGGTGAAAATCATTTCCTGGCAGCGCGCCATGTTGCTCTGGCTTTCGGAAAAAGTTGACGTTCTGGATCATCACTCCGTTCAGGTGCACACCATCTCTTCCAACTTCGCTCTGCCTTCGGTGATTCGCGTGAGGCAATACATCCGCCCTCGCCGTGAACGGCGAACGGTTTCATTCTCGCGTTCGCATATTTTCCTGCGCGACAACCACTGTTGTCAGTACTGCGAAAAGCAGCTTCCCGCAAAACTGCTCACGCTCGATCATGTGATCCCACTCACGCGCGGTGGGCCGGGAAGTTGGGAAAACCTCGTGACGTCCTGCCAATCCTGCAATCAGAATAAAGGGTCACGCACTCCCGAAGAGGCGGGAATGACACTGAGGTCCCGTCCTTCGAAACTTCCGATGAATTTTATTCCCGATATTCTCTTGCTGCGAAAGCAGGTCCCCGAAAGCTGGAAGATCTACCTCGGAAACCTTCTCGCCTCCTGAAACGCCCTCGAGAAAACAAAAAACCCTGGATCCTTTCGGAACCAGGGTTCATCCCAGAGACAATTTTTAACGACGTTCTCAGAACGGAATGTCGTCGCTCATACCGCCGCTTGTGGGGCCGTTGTCGAAACTCGGAGGAGGACCGAAGGGGTCTTCCTCTTGTGCTCCGCCGAACTCATTCGAGCGACCGGTTCCAGCTCCGGCGGTTCCGCCGAGGAACTGAACAGTATTGGCAACGACTTCGGTGGTGTAGCGTTTGCCGCCGTCTTTATCGTCCCACGCGCGCGTTTGGAGTTTGCCCTCGATGTAGCACTGACGTCCTTTTGCGAGGTACTTGCCGCAGAGTTCTGCGAGCTTGCCCCAGGCGACGATACGGTGCCACTCGGTACGTTCTTGTTTTTGTCCGCCTTTATCGGTCCACGACTCGCTGGTCGCGATGCTGAAGTTGGCGACGGCTTGGCCGTTCGGGGTGTGACGCACTTCGGGGTCTTTCCCGAGGTTGCCTACCAAGATAACTTTATTGATCCCTGCCATGAGAATTCCTTTCCTTCGACGCATTGGATATGATCGAGGCAGATGGACGAGTCAAACAGAAAGGCCTTAGCGAGCGTCGTGCGCGTTGCGTTAAAATCGAGTGTTTTTGGCCTTCTTCTCCTGGGAACGACTCCCCTTCGAGCTGAGCCGACACGTCTTTCGTGGCTCGTTGGAAGTGGCTCGGATTCCGACTCCCAAGACTCCTATCTCTGGAACCGTGTCGAGATACGACAGTGGTTTGTGCACGAACGCTTTTTCTTGGATCTCGACTTCCAATCACGCTCGCTCCTCAGCGATTCCCGCGATTGGGGTGGCGCCTTAGGAGCCGGAGTCGCGTTCTCGCTCGGCTCGTCCTTCGAGTGGCTGCCTTCGTTGCGTTTGGAAAATGACATTTCCACCAAGACCTGGGAAAGCGTGGTGCAAAATACCGCGCGCTATCAGATCTGGGCGCTCTTGCTCGATACGAGCGTCGCGTATGCGCCGCGCGCGCGCGATGGACGCCATGGATTCGCGCTGCGACAGTCGATCGGCTTGAGTCTTGGCGAGGGAAACGCCCGCGAAGATTTCGTCTCGCTCGATGTCGAATTCAAGGACAGCGTCTCGGCGTCGTCGACCCACGCGCAGGGTCCGCAGCTCCGCCGGGTGGGTATCGCTTTCGCGTCGCAAGTCGAGTTCTAGAATTCCTGCGAGAACTTCAAGCGCATCGCCCAGTCCTTGGGAGTAAAGGCGACGTAGAAGCGCGTAAGAAAACTTTTGTTCCATACGACGTCGAGCCCGGTCGCGAGCGACCATGCGAAGAGATCGCTCATGAAGCCAGCGTCGATCGCCAGCGGCATCAGGGCAAGATCGCCGCGCAGTCCGACCGCGTGAAAATCGTTTTGGTGATGTCGGAACTCCAGCGATTCGATGAACTTGTAGTTTTCGTGGAAGCGTCCACCGGTGTAGCCCTTCATGAGGCCCGATCCCGCGACATCGGCGATCGGATCGGTTCCGCCAATGGCGGCTTGTTCCCAGAACGGCGGATCGCCCAGCAGGGCATCCATCGTGAGGCGGTGCGCGAGGGTCCAACGGCCCCTCGTTTGGTAACGGCGGTCGACGAGGGTGATGCGATAGGAGAGACGATTGAGATTTTCTTCGAAGACTTCGGCGTTGGGTTTGATCTTCAGCAGGCCGACGGTGACGCCGAACTCGATCATGCCGCCTTCGCGCGTAAAAATTTCCGTCGGCCGGGTATCGAAGAAAAATCCCGCACCCGCCGCGCGGAAGGTTCCACCGCGAAACGCCTCGGGTTTTTCGGAGAAGAGAATCGAGTCTTGCGGACTTTCGAAAGGATCGTTGCGCGTGATCGAATTGTCATAGGAGCCGTAGAGACCGAATTTCCGTTCTCCACGTACGAAGAGCGGGAGTAAAATCGTGCTTCCGAGCGCCGTCACATTGGTCGAATAGCGCTGGTCGGCATCGGGACGTTCGCTGAGAACCTGGGACTCGCGTCCTTCGCCCGTGTAGCGAAACTCTGTGCTTCGCGCGTAGGAGCCGCGAAGTTTCACGCGAGGTTCGAAGAGGAGGAGGGGAACGCGGGGCACGTCAAGGTCGAGTGCCGTGATCCACTGGGCGGTATCCGAGCGAATGATCTGGGCGTTGAGGGCATAAAGGTAGGGATTCTGCGTCGTGATGTCGGTGAGACGTGCGCGAAATCCTCCGAAAAATCCAGAATCGGGCTTGGAGTACATGAGCGGAAAAACCTGCATGAGGCAGGGATTGCCGAAGCAAGTTAGGTTTCGTTTCTGCGCCACTTCTTTGACGCTTTTCGAGATCTCGGACGACAGTGTTTTCATTTCGCCGACGAAACCGGCTCGCGAGTTCGCATCGGTCATGTCGACCGGTTGGACGTCCGAGAGGGCGGGATATTGGTCGCGCGGAAAGTAGGAATCAAAGGAGTTCGCGGCCTTGGCTACCGAGGAGACTGCCGCAAGTGTTGCCACGGCGCATAGAACCTGTAGTCCGTCAGAAACGTGGCGGCAAAAACTCATGGATGTCTTCATCTTATCTTTGAAAGTTTCCGAAATGGAGAAGGTGAGGACCTCATTCGCTACTTTTTTTGCAAGCTTCGTAGAAGAACTCTTCTCTTCCGTCGCTCGCGACCGCGTTTTGAGTCGCGGGGACATCCGTCGCGTGGTCGCGCGCCAGGTGAAATTCACGGGGCAACAAGCCTTCCGCCTCGTCGCGATCGCTGCCGTTTTCGTGGGGGGGATGACTGTGGCTCAAAGTGCGGCCCAGCTCCAGCGCTGGGGCGGTTCCCAAGCTTTGGGACCTCTGCTCGTCGGCGTGATTTTCCGTGATCTGGGACCGTTGCTCACCGCACTCATTGTGATCTCGCGGTCCGTTTCCGCCGTTGCTTCCGAACTTTCATCGATGAAGTCCAATGGCGAGATCGAAATGCTCAAGGCCTCGGGCATCTCGCCCCTGAGCTATCTCGTGTTTCCTCGTGTCGCAGGCGGCGCGATCGCGATCCTTTTCCTGACAATGCATTTCGTATGGATCGCTTTGGCCGCGGGATTCGTTGCGGCGCAGTTCTTCGTGGTATTGCCCTGGTCACGTTTCCTCTCGGATCTGCTCGGAGCTGTTGGACCGACCGACATCTTCATCTTTTTCGTAAAAACTCTCGGAACGGGTTTCATAGTTTTTAGTTTGGCGTGCTTCTACGGGCTGCGAATTTCCGGGCGTAACTACGAGATCCCTCAAGCCACCACTCAAGCGGTCGTCGCGTCGTTCCTCATGGCCTTCGGTCTTCAGATCTGTCTCTCGATCACCTATTACCTGAGTGTTTCTGCGCGGTGGGGACTCGGGGGGTTGATGTGACGAAGCTTCTTTGGTCCGCAAAAAATCTCGAACTGCGCGCGCGCGACACAAAAATCTATCATATCGATTCGATCGAAATCCATGCGGGCGAACACGTTGCGCTTCTCGGCGACAGTCGGCATTTCCGTCGTTCGTTCTTCCGTGAACTCGCAGGTCTCGAATCACCGTTAAAAGGTGAACTGTGCGTGGAGGGCGAGCGTCTTCCGCTGCGCGACGAACGTCATCCGTGGCGCGATCTGCTTTCCAAAAAAATGCGTCGTAAAATCGGCGTGAGTCTCGAGAACGAAGGCCTTCTCTCGAACGTTTCGGTGCGCGAATCTCTTGAAACTCTTTTTCGGTTTAAGTACGGCGATCACAATGCAAGTCTCATTGAAGGATCGCAACGTGTCGTCGAAGAATCCGCGACGCGCGTAGGCCTAGGTGAGGACTCTCTCGACAAACGTCCGTCGGAATTGGGTCGTCTCGAGTTGCGCTTGGCGTCCTTGTGTTTGGCGTTTCTGACCAAACCCGTAATTCTCCTTATGGAAAATCCTTCGCAGGGTCTGCACGACAAAGGATGGCAGGCGCTCTCCGATACACTTGGGGATATCCTTGGTTCCGCGCAACGCACGCTGGTGATGGACACCGATGACTGGCTTCTCGCCAAACGCCATGCGGAGCGCTGGATCGTTTTCGAAGAGGGCGTGGTTATTTTCGACGGCAAGGCCGACGACTTTATTGCACGCAGCGGACCGCGGCTTCTCGCGGAGCTTGAAACCGAACGGTGGCAGACCCGCCATCACTGGATCGATGAACTCAGAAAGAATTTGGGTGCTGCATGAACGAGAAAAAAACACTGTGGATATTTAGTCTCTCGGCGATGCTTCTTTTTACGGCGATGGTTTTCGGAGCGGCCTGGAAACAGGGTTGGTTCCTGCCTCGACAAAGTTTTACAATTCGGTTCCCTACGGCCAACGGTCTTTTCGTCGGAACTCCCGTGCTTCTTTCGGGTCTCCGTATCGGCGAAGTCTCTTCGGTGGATCTGGATGACGACGGTCGCGTGGTGGCGCGCGTGAAAGTGCTCAGCAAATACGTGGCCCAGTTGCGCGACGACGCCTCCGCCAACTCCGAACGGACCTTCGTTATCGGCGAAAAAATTATCGCTCTGTCCCCGGGATCGCGCGATCGTCCCCCCCTTAAAGAGGGCGCCGAGCTCGCCGGGCACGAGGCGATGGAAATCACAGATCTGCTGAGCGGCAGTCGCATCACGAAATATTTCGAGACCTTCCAGATTTTGATGGATCAGCTCAATGCGCTCATTAGCGTAGCAAGCGACAAAGACCACAACCTTGCCTCACTCTACTTGCAGCTTCACACCAGCCTGAAGGGCATCGAGAGTCTTTCCAAGGACGTGCGCGTGCTGCGCACCGACGTTCTGGGAAGCAACGAGACCAAAATGCTTCTTTCGAATCTTTCCAAGTCGAGCCGCGATATGGAAAGCGTTATGGGTGAATTGCGTACGGGCCTCCCCCGTATCAACGCGACAATGCCGACCTTGACCAAAGCCCTCCAGGAAAGCGTCGTGACGCTGCAGGCGATGCAGAAGAGTTTCTTCCTGCGATCGAGCGTGAAAGAGCTCAAAGAAGAACAACAGGTGCGTTTGCCGGCTTCCGAAAAGGCCTCCGAGTCCCCTTGATCCTCGTCCCGGAGAATGTTGATATCTCGAGGGAATGCAGGGCTCTTGGATCTGGCTTCTTGCCAAACGACATCTTTCAGGTAAAGCGTCGCGACCCGCCGTCAAATGGATGAACGGTTTCGCGTTTCTCGGGCTATCGCTCTCCGTTTTCGCATGGGTGAGTATCTTGAGCATCATGACCGGCATGCAGAACCAAATCCGCGACAAGATCCTGCTCGAAAAACCTCATCTCTTGTGGGAAGGGCGTCCCCGTTCGGGCGCCCAAGCATTGGCCGTAAAAGTTCGTGCCGAGGTTGGAGACGACTTGAAGCGCGCCGAAACCTACTTACGCTCCGAAGCGCTCGTCGAGCGTTTCGAAGCCGGAAGTGGCCCCGATGCTCCCGTGCTCGCTCTGGGACGCCAGCGCGGCGCGATCCTCGAGGGACGCGACGAAATCGTCGGTGACAGGGCCGACGTGGGCGTCGAGCTCGCGTCGCAACTCGAGGCGGGCGAGAACGACCAGCTTCGGGTGCGCTCGGCCTGGGCACTCGAACAATTTCCGCTGCGGTTTACCGTAACCGGGGTTTTCGAATCGGGGCTCTATGAAATGGACAAGACCCTTATCCGCGTTTCGCGCCGCACGCTGGGCGATTGGCTGGGGCTCGACGACGCGTATTCCTATCTTTCCATTCAACTTAAGGATCCCGAACGCAGCGAAGCCGTCCGCGACAGACTGCGCGCAAGTCTCGATCTTCCGCTCAAAACCTGGCAAGAGGCGGATTCCGCGCTGTGGTATTCGCTGAAGATGGAAAAGACGGTGATGGGGCTGGCCGTATTCTTCGTGGTTCTGCTTTCGAGCTTCGCGCTTTATATGGCGATGTCGGTTCGACTCGCAGAAAAAAGCACGGAGATGGCGCTTTTGAGGGGACTCGGCGCGACACGCGAGCAGCTTCAAAGACTTTTCCTCATCGAGGGCGCGATCCTCGGCTTCTGCGCAGTGCTCGTGGGCATTGTGGCTTCTTACGCATTTTGTCTCGCAGTCTCGGGTTGGGTGCACCTGCCGACTTTCTATTATTCCACGTCCATCCCGGTGAGCTGGAGCTGGACGCGGACCGGTGTACTCGGTGTCACGGTTTTCGTGCTGGCCTTGGTTTCGACCTGGCTACCGGTCCGTAGGGGCTTCGCTTTTTCCGTCGCCGAAACCTTGCGCTCCTAGGCGGCCGCCCGAGAATTCTCCCCAGCTCAGCTGGCGAAGTTTCCAAACAGGGCCTACACTAAAACTCTCTATGAGGGGAAACGGGCTTCGAACCTATTTGGGCACGGCGGTGGCCCTTTGCGCAGGCGCTTTCGCGTTTGTTTCTCAAGCGCAGGACAACCCTGCCGATCTCAAACTTCTCGAGTCGGGCAATTTCTACATTTACGTCGACAAGGCCGCCAACCAGTTGAGTCTGCGCACCCTCGATTTTCCTTCACGTAAGTTGAAGGAATATCGCGCGATCTCCGGACTCAATGCCGGCGATAAGGAATCCGAAGGCGACCGTAAAACTCCCGAAGGCATCTATTTCGTAGAAGGCTTCGTTCCGAAATCGAAACTCATCGCGCGCTTGCATGGGCCGGCGGGCGCGGCTCTGAATTATCCGAATCCCGTCGATCACATCAATTCACAGACCGGATCGGGCATTTGGATTCACGGCGTCGAGTCCGAACAGCGTCTCGACAAACGTTTCGATACGCGCGGCTGCGTTGCAATGGGTAATCCTCAAGTCCTCGAGCTTATGCAGTGGCTGAAGCCGAAGCACACGGTGGTGGTCGTCGTTGACGAGTCGTCGAAGATGAATCCGCTTGGTCTCGTCGATCCCGAGGGGCCGGCCGGCAAACGCGTTCATGAGTGGGCCGCCGCGTGGAGTTCGCAAAACACCGATCGCTACCTCGACTTCTATCACGACGATCTTTACTCGCGCGGCATGACGCTTCCAAAATGGCGCGCTTACAAGGCAATGCTCAATAAGCGCTACAAGTTCATCAAGGTCTCGGTCCGTAATCTTCGTGTCTTCAAGCATTCCAAATATTGGGTGAGCGTCTTCGAGCAAGTCTACGAAAGCGATCTCTACCAGGCGCGCAGCATGAAGCGCCTTTACTGGGTCGGCCCCGAAGACAATCTGAAAATCCTAGCCGAAGAATCCTTCGACGCTCGACAAGGCCCACCGGGTTCATTCTCACTCGATGGCACTTTGAGTCTCTTAGGTCCGTAAGTTCTCAAAAGGTTTGTGAAGGGGCGACAACGGAGTGCGCCGGTTTTCGTTGGGAAATTAGGGTCGGTCGCGCGGGCCTGTAAGCCGGATTTTGTCTTCAAAGTCCCGGCAACCGACGGTGCCATCAGACCTTGGAGAGAATCATTTCTCTAGGCCTAGGATTACTCCTAGGCTCCAGCACTCTACCCGAGACTCCAAACGGTACGGAACGTACCTCGTCTCCTATTTGAGCTTGCTCCTCGCAGAAGTTTACCTGTTTTCACTCCAGCAGCTCCCCTAAGACCTCACGTTCCCAGTCTTAAGCTCAATGCCCTGGACATTCTCTCTGTTGCACTGGTCCTCGGGTTCTTCGTCTTGCGACGTCTTCCCCGGACGGCTGTTAGCCGCTGCGATATCCTGTGGAGTCCAGACTTTCCTCGAACACACCAAACTCTCGTTTGCTGTACTCGCGATTCTCCGGCCCGCGCTGTGGGGACTTATAAAGAAGTCGGCGGGCTTTGGAAACGAAATTAGTGCCCCGAAGCTAAACATTTGAAATTTTTGTTCTTATCTCCCTTGAAAGAGGGGGGGCTCGGCTTCAAAGTAAGTTTCATGTCCATCAAAACGTTTTCCGTTCTCATGTCTTCTCTTATTCTGGCTCTTAGCTTCTTAGGGGCCTGCAACAACGACTCCTCCTCGTCCAGCGATGCGACGTCGTCCTCGCTCTCGTGCAACGTCGACGCGAACTGCGTGGCTTTCTTGAATCCCTGCGGAGAGGCCTTGGCTTTCAACGTCGCTTCTATCGAAAAGAAGAAAGCGGAAATCGCGAAATCGACCACGCCTTGTTCGACAAAAAAATCCGACATCGCCTACGACATGAACATTCGCGCGACCTGTCGTCCTAGCGATCATCTCTGTATGGCTCACGAAACCTACGCCCCCAAATCCGACGGCTCGGCATGCTCCAAATTGATGTCGATGCGAAGCGCCTCACCGAGTCCTCCGGGATACCGTTTCCTCAACTCCGTTGCCTTCAAAGATTTGGACGAGGTCCACGTCTGCCGCGAATTTTACATCGATGGGCATGCCCCCGATATCAACCGTATCGACATCGCGGGCAGCGACGTCTTCACCGTGGTGAAAGACGGCAGCCCGCGCCAGATCGGCGGCCTCAGCCGCGAAGCGAGCGTGAAACACACTCTCGAAGGATCCGGCGACAAACTTCGCATCCGAAGCGAAATGGGTTTCGCCGCTCCTTATCAGACCGAATCGATCGTGGTGTTCTCGAAGATCAGCTGCGATGCGACTCGCTGCGAGGTCGTCTCGGAGAAATGTCTTCTTCCGCGTCACTACGGCGAAGCTTTGAAAGCGTATCGGGCGTCGCCCAACAAAGACGCGCTTCCGAACATGCTCGCTTTTGCTCAGGCCGCGCACTGCAAATAAAAAAGGCCCCAAGCTGAACAGCGTGGAGCCTTTTTGTATTTGTTAGAGAGCATTTCGTCTTTAGGGGAAGAATCCACGCAGCAACATCGCTTTGGACAAGTGCTCGACCGACGAGATCAGAGCAGCGGTACGCATCGAGCATTTCTTTTCGACGGCGATGTTCTGAACTTTTCCGTAGGTGTTGCTCATGATGTCCCAGAGCTTGTTGTTGACTTCTTTTTCGGACCAGAAGAGCTGTTGCAGACCTTGGACCCACTCGAAGTAGGATACGGTCACGCCGCCGGCGTTGGCCAAAATGTCGGGGATCACGTGAATGCCGCGATCAAAGAGAATCTCGTCGGCGTTGTCGGTCGTAGGACCGTTCGCGCCTTCGGCGATGATCTTGGCTTTGATGTTGTTCGCGTTGGCTTCGGTGATCTGACCTTCCATTGCCGCCGCGATGAGGATGTCGCAAGGAAGCTCGAGGAGCTCGGCGTTCGTGACGAACTCGGCTTGGGGGTAACCCTTCAACACTTTATTCTTCACGAGGAACTCATTCACATGGTCGAGATCGAGGCCGTTCTTGTTATAGACACCGCCACTGACGTCGGAGACCGCGACGACTTTACAGCCGATTTTGGAGATCTTTTTCGCCGCTGCGGAGCCGACGTTGCCGTAACCTTGGATTGCGATCGTGGTGCTTTCGTCGAGTGCCATGTTCTTGAACTTCGCCGCTTCGATGAGCGTGTAGACAACGCCACGACCGGTAGCCTCAACGCGACCGAGTGAGCCGCCGATTTCGATGGGCTTGCCGGTGACGACTCCGGGGACGGAGTAGCCTTTGATCTGCGAGTAAGTATCGACGATCCACGCCATGACTTGCGCGTTCGTACCGACGTCGGGTGCGGGAACGTCTTTCTCGGGTCCGATGAAGGGCATGATCTCGGTCGTGTAACGACGGGTCATGCGCTGCAGTTCGGAGCGAGAAAGTTTTCCGGGATCGACACGGATGCCGCCCTTAGCGCCGCCGAGAGGCAGCGCCATCAGCGAACACTTGAAGGTCATGAGCATCGCGAGTCCCGAAACCTCGGAGAGGTTAACGTCGGGGTGGTAGCGGATACCGCCCTTGGCTGGCCCAAGTGACATGTTGTGATGAACGCGGTAACCCTCGAAAACTTCGATATGACCATCGTCCATACGGACGGGGACGCTGACGATGATCGCGCGCTTGGGTGTGTGCAAGCGCGTGAGGACGTTAGGATCGAGATTCATGATCGCGGCCGCGCGATCGAGTTGTTTAACTGCGTTTTTGAAGAGTGAACTTTCTTCCCAAATCATGGTTCGGGAGACTATTAGAGTGTCTGTGGCTAAGCAATCCCCCCAAAAAATCGCCGGCGGTCTCTCCGAGGCGCGTGATTTCGCGCGGCGCTTAGAGCACGTTCTTCCTGATGAAGCGGAGCGTCTCGAATTCCTGAAGTGTCTGGGGAGCGATTTAAAGAAGTCCCAGCGCGTTTTGAGGTGGAATCCCCTGAAAAGCCCGAGCGCCCTCGAAATCGAGAGTCTGCGTAAGGAACTCTTTGGAGAAGCCGCCGCCGTCGCTCCTTCCTGGAACTCGGAGGCCTGGTTTCTCGAACCCGAGCAAGTCCGCCACCTCGATTCCCATCCCTTGATGGGCGCCGGTTTACTCTTCGTTCAGGAAGCGGGCGCGAACGAAGTGGTCGAAGCTCTAGGAATCGAGGCAGGTTTGCGCGTGCTCGACATGTGCGCGGCGCCGGGTGCGAAGTCCACGCAGATCGCGGAACATCTCGGCCGAGACGGTTGGCTTGTCGCGAACGAGCCAGACACGCGTCGCGCGAAAAAACTCGATGCGCTGCTCGCGCGCCACGGCGCGACCCAAGTGACGGTTTACTCTGCGGGTGGCGAACGACTTCCATCGTTGTTGCACGCGCGCTTCGATATGATTCTTGTCGACGCTCCTTGCAGCGGAGAAAGCCTTTTTTTTAAGCGT
>JBDSDI010000200.1:0-4276 GCA_039920645.1 Bdellovibrionota bacterium
AGCCTTTCGAATTCGCGGCCGACGTCGGCCTGCTGCGTCGCATGCTGCGTGACTCCAGGAGTCAAAATCAGGCGTCCTTAGCAGTTACGACAGCTTACCTTTTTGCACTCACGCCCAGTCTCGCGGCGAAGGCCGATTTCTCGTTCCTTTTCCTCGACCAACCCCGCGTTCTTTTCTCGGGCGGCGTCGGCGCGCGTCTACTTTTTTAAGTTTTCTTAACTTTCGACCGAAATCCAAAGGGTGAAAGTCGTAACTCGTGAGGAGCTCGGGCTCCGTATTCGTGAAGAAGCCTCGCTCATCGTCCTTTATACGGCGATGTTCTTCGTCCTGGCGGGCTCGCTGTGGGCGCATTTTGCGTTGAACAGCTCGTTCTTCACGCCGAACTTCTTCGCGCTCTGGTTGCTCCTGCATGCTCAACCTTTCCTCATGCTGACGCGTCGGAATCTCTGGGCTCCACTGAGCGGCCTCGGTTTCGTTACGCTGCAGGTCTATTTCTATTTCGCTTTCTATAAGCTCGAGATGCCCTACATCCCGCTGGCGCCGCTCTTCTTCGTAATCACGGCGCAGTGTCTGCCTCTCTTGAAGTCTCCTTACAAGTCGTTGACCTGGGCTTACTGGCTCATCGCATGGGGCAGCGTGCTCTTCTGGATGAAGCAAGGTGCCGAGGCTCAGACCGCCAACGTCGTGCTTCCCGTCGGAATCGCGGCCGCGATCGGCTTCTGCTTCCAGTTGGGATTCATGGTGATGATGGGAGTCTTCGGCAAAAGACTCTCGAATCATGTCGGCGAACTCGGTCGCAAAGAAAATTTCGATGAGCGCCGTATTCAGGCTTCAAAACTTCAAAGCGTCGGCGAACTTACGGCGAGCCTGATTCATGAGATCAACAATCCGCTCACCAACATCGCCGGCTACAGCCATCAAATCGGTGCCGCGATGAGCGAGAACGATCCGGACGTCTTAGCGCTGACCCGCGAGTCCAACGAGCGCATCAAATTCAACGTCGGACGCATCAAAGATATCACCGCGGCCGTACGTCGCCTGGTAAGACCTTCGAGCCACCAACAGGAAGAATCCGTATCCATGAAGGAACTCATGGACGATTCACTCACGCTCATGAAACATCATTTGAAGAGCTTCGGTATCGAATTGAAGGTCGACTGCGACGCCGACGATTGCCGCGCGCGCGGAAATTTCACTGAGATCAGCCAAGTGGTGGTGAACCTGCTCTCGAACGCGCGCGATGCCGTTCGCGAAGCGGAAATGAAAGTCATCTCGCTCGGCTACAAATCCGAAGGTGGAAACGTCACGGTCTGGGTCCAAGACTCCGGACGTGGCATCCCCGATGATTATGCCGAAGAAGTGTTCAAGCCTTTCTTTACCACCAAGGCTCATCAAGAGGGCACGGGTCTCGGGCTTTACATCTCCAAACTGATCGCCGAACGCAACAAGGCCGAGTTGGCCTTTGAGACTCTCAAAGATCGCAGCGGTCGAGTCTTAGGCACGCGCTTCACGCTCACGTTGCGCGAAAAGGCCTTCCAAAAAATCGCGGCCTAAGCTTAATGCTGGATCGACTGCTTGATTTTGCGGAAGTCACTCGTGCTCATAGCGTTCGACGTGTTCTGCATTCCCGAATCTCTTTTGCGTGAAGAACGGAGCTGTTTTTTTGACAGCTTATTGCGCTCGTTCTCGTGCTCCTGGATATCGGCGAGCATATCTTCGAATTTATTTTTTTCGTTGTTTGATCTGAACCATCCCATGTCTTTTTATGAAGCAAAGACTGTTCCGGGGCAGAATCGGAGAGACGTTCTTCGGCGACTGTATAAATTGCATACCAAAGAGACAACTTTGAGGAGCGGGGGCGAATTGCCCACGGAGCGCCAAGAAGCCTGTCCCAAGACTTTCCTAACTGAATCTTCACAGTGTTTGCCTGAATGCTGGACACTCGCATGTAAAGTAATTGGCGCCCGCTGCCGAAAAGTTAGACATGATCAAGTGGGAAGAATTTGAACACATCCACGTTATTAAACGTCTCCGCGAAGTCCTCGGGAGCTGGTTCCACGTCGATGTTCTCTTTGTCGACGATCAGGGCCGCATCAAGAACTTCGAGAAAGGCCAGCGTAAGCTTTGGGCCAACACGCTCCTCGCCAATACGGTGGATAAGGACGCGGGCTTCGAGTACTTCACCCAAAGCCTTGAGAAGGTGAACGCTTCGCTCTTCAAGGGCGACAAGCCTCACGTCGAGTTCGAGTATGCTCCCGGCGTTCACGGCGTCGCTTTTTCGATCATTGCCGAGAACGAGTACCACGGTTGCGTGGTCGGTCTGGCTTACCGCAAGGAAGACAGCACGAAGACTCACCCCAATTTCGCCGCGACCGTGGAGTCCATGGGACTTTCCAAGCCCGATGCCGACCGTGCCTTCCAGGCGATCAAAGTCGTTCAGCCTTCCGAGTTCCACTACTTCCAAGAACTCACCGGGCTTGTTGCCCAAGAAGTCGTCACGCTTCACACCGAAATCGCTTCGCGTGAAACGCGTATTCAACAGCTCAACAATCAACTTGAAGGCCGTTATAGCTACGAGTCGATGATCGGTAAGTCCAAACCCATGCAGGATCTCTACTCCCTGCTGGACAAGATCAAAGGATCCGAAAGCACCGTTCTTATCCAAGGCGAGAACGGTACCGGTAAAGAACTCATCGCCAAAGCGGTCCACTTCAGCTCGCCTCGCAAAGACAAGGAATTCATTCCGATCAACTGCGCGGCCTTCAACGACAACCTCCTCGAGTCCGAACTCTTCGGTCATGCGAAGGGCTCCTTCACCGGTGCCGTTAAAGACCGCAAGGGTTACTTCGAAATCGCCAACGGCGGAACGCTGTTTATGGACGAAATCGGAGACGTCTCCCAAGCCATGCAAGTCAAACTGCTGCGCGTCCTTCAGGACGGTTCCTTCTCACCCGTCGGTACCGGCGAACAGAAGAAGGTCAACGTACGTATCATCGCGGCGACCAACCGCGACTTGAAGAAGATGGTCGAAGAAGGCAAATTCCGTCAAGACTTGTACTATCGCCTCAACGTCATCAACGTGCACGTTCCCGCTCTGCGCGAACGCAAAGAAGACATCGTTCTTCTCGCCGATCACTTCCTCGCCAAATCGGGCAAGGAAAAAGGCGTCGAGCCCCGCCAGATCTCCAAGCGCACCTTGGAAAAAATGTTCGATTACGGTTGGCCCGGTAACATCCGCGAACTCGAGAACGAAATGGAGCGCGTGACGGTTCTGGCCGGTACCGAACTCCGTATCACTCCCGAAATGCTTTCGCCTCGTATCCGCGACGCGGTCGAGAAGCCCAAGGCGCAAGGTTCGCGCCTTTCCGGAAAACTTAAAGATGCTCTCGAGGAACTCGAGAAGGATATGATTCGCGAAGGTCTTCGCCGCACGGGTTGGAACAAATCCAAGCTCGCCAAGGAGCTCGGCATCTCACGTGCCGGTCTGATCATGAAGGTCGAGAAGTACGGGCTCGACAAGCGCAAGATTCTGCGTGCCGAAGAACTCGCACGCACGGGTACCGGCGAATAAGTCGGACGTCGCGTATCGTCTCAAGTGAGGCGCGTTGCTCGAGAGAGCGACGCGCTTTTTTTATTTGGTACTGGCGCGCGTTTGGGCGAGGGCTTCGGCGATGCTCGACTCGTGACTGAGGAGCGAAGCGAGATAAGCATTCTTCTCTGGCAGACTTCCGCGTCCCGCGTCCGCGATTTTCTCGGGACGCGTGAGGCGCGAGAAAATGATGTGTTTGAGTTTCGTGCGCTCTACGCATTTGGTTCCGAAACCTTGATTGGAGTTGCTGCTCCAGAAACAGACTTCGCGCACATCGTGGCCGCGTGCGCCTTCGGGTATAACGCTGGTGAGAATGACCGAATGTCCGGTTTCTTTTTTCCCTACGTCATCGCCCCAGAAAATTTTCATAAAGTCTCCGGGCCGGGCTGTGCGGAAGGAATCATCCGAGAAATTCTTTCCCATACCGAGATCGCTGAAGAGACCCGCCGTGCCGGGTCCGTTTGCGTTCCAACGTCCCCAGACTCCGTGACCGTCGTCAAGCCATTTTCCGTCGGGTGCCGTGCCGAGGGCTTTCACTGTTTCGGGACTCAGGCTTAGCGCCTTCACGGCCTCGAGTTTTTGGAGTGTCTTTAAGAGCACGAGATAGGTCGCGCCGGAACAATAGTTGGGCGCGCTCGCGTCCACATTTACGCGCAAGTGTCCGTTGGCGTCGCTAGCGATGGATCT
>JBDSDI010000201.1:0-14983 GCA_039920645.1 Bdellovibrionota bacterium
CCTCTATTCTTCTCACCGTTACGGGCGCTGACGAGCCGGGCATTACCTCTGCGATGATGGAGATTCTCGCGGGCCACAAGGTGATGATCCTCGACTTAGGCCAGGCCGTTATCCAGAAACTTCTTTCGCTCTCGATTCTTTTCGAACTTCCGACCCTCGACGAAAAAAGCGTTCTTAAAGACCTGCTCTTCGCAGCGACTGAGCGCGGACTGAAACTCGATTTCAAGGTACTCACGCCTGACGAACTTCCCGCTAAGCACATGACCAAGAAACCCTCGCGATTCGTGGTGACCCTCATTGGTGAGAAACTCGCCGCGACCGCGCTCTATCCTGTGACCCAAGCGCTTTCGTCGGCAGGCCTCAACATCGACGGCATCCACCGTCTGTCTGAGGGCGAGTTCCAGACTCTCGAGATGATGGTCTCCTCCGATAAGCTCGTCGCGGACTCCCAACTCAAGAAAGATTTGCTCGTGATCGCGACCCAAGTTGGTTTCGACATCGCACTCCAAGTCGATGGACCTTTCCGCCGCGCACGTCGCCTGATCGCCTTCGACATGGACTCGACGCTCATCCAGAACGAAGTCATCGACGAGCTCGCGCGCGAAAAAGGCGTCTTCGATCAGGTCTCTGCGATCACCGAAGAAGCCATGCAAGGCAAACTCGATTTCAGCGAGAGTCTGCGCCGTCGCTGCGCGCTCCTCGAAGGACTTCCGCTCGCGTCCGTCGATCTCGTTTATGCGCGTATCAAGCTCACTCCCGGCGCCGAAGAGCTCATTTCTAAAGTCAAGAAGCTCGGTTACAAAGTCGCGCTCATCAGCGGCGGATTCACACTCATCGCTGACCGTCTCAAAGAAGCGCTCGATCTCGACTATGTCTACGCCAACAAGCTCGAGATCAAAGACGGCAAGCTCACTGGAAAAGTAATTCCTCCGATCGTCGACGCTCGCCGCAAGGCCGATCTCTTAGAGGTCATCGCTCAGCAAGAGCACATTCGCCTCGAGCAAGTTATTGCCGTGGGTGACGGGGCCAACGATCTCGAGATGCTAGAGCGTGCGGGTCTTGGCATCGCATTCAATGCCAAGCCAATGGTCCGCGAGCGCGCCGATGTTTCTTTCACACGCAAGACCCTCGTGCCGATCTTCCATATTCTAGGTCTTCGGCACGACGATCTGACCGACTGACTATTTTCTAACGAAATCTATTTGGGACTCTTTCAGCTCCTGCAAACTCGCAAAGACATCTTCCATATAAGCCAGAAGGCGAGCGACTTCTCTTTGACCGGATTCTCTTGAATCGAGTCTTTCGATAATGACACGGTCATAGGAGTCGGGAAACATTGCGGGGGCCACGAAAGTAGTCCTACACGCAAAAGTTCGAGCGGTAACCTCGCTGTCCGTAGCAAATCCCAAATCAAGCTTTGCCTGGCACTCCCCGCGCTCGTCCTCGCTTCGAAAACTTTCCGTCTTGCACGCGTGCCACCAAAGCGCATCGAGTCTAGTAAACTGGGGAGTGTAGACATCCAATTTGTCCGCAGAAAGATATTGAAGCTTCCCTTGAAAACTTAGCTTGTCCCGGATCTCTAACATTTGCCTGTAAATGGATTCTTGGTCATTTGTAGAAATATCCAGAGTTCCTTTAGAGAGGTAGCGCAGTTCAACCAGCAATGGCTGCACACCGGAATAAGACTGCCTGCCTACCAAAAGGTCTAACTGGATGAGCGCGTCTACCGGATCGAGTTTACTAAAAGTCCAGAGTGCGCGATTCTGAATCTCAATTGCTTCCGCTTCCGTCGTATCGAAGATGTGACTAAATTCGTGCGCGAGTAAAGCCAGAGTTTCCGCTTCAACATTAAGATCGTTAAGCTTAGGAGACATCGAGAACGGGCTCAAACAAATGGCGCCCGGTCTTGAGGCGTGAACGCTTCCGTCGACCGGCTGTCCTTTGGCATCGTGGCAAGCCTCGCTCATATTGAGTTCTACGACCGCGCCTTTGATAACCGTATCGATTTCCTGCTGTGAATTAAATATTTTATAAAAGGGCGATTCTTTTCTCTTAGCTTCGTCGAGCAAAAAATAGTTGGCCTTTTGATCATTGAACCACGCGCGCAGAAGTGGTGTGGCATCGCGACCAAGGAGTCGGATGAGTCGGATAGGATCGGTCGGGTTAGGATTCGTTGTACCGCCTCCTCCGTCACTCACGCCGCCCGCAAAACTCGCGGATGCCGAAGCAAGGACACTGACCAAAATTAAAATTTTAGAAAATTGATTCATATCTTAGATCTCCTTTTTGTTGGAAAGCTGCGCAGCTCGCAAGAAAGAATCTAGTCCCGAGGCCCGCAATTGATAGATTAATGAACTTGTTTAAACCCTTATAAGTAAAGTATTAGTACCGTTATGAGAAAGCCTCGTCCTCCCGGCTCCGCCGACATCTATCACTTTGCGGCGTATAAACCGTACCTTCATGCCCTCGTCGGACCTAAAAACAAACGGAGCGGCCTGCGCGGGCAGATTGCGAAAACGCTGAAAATTCAGGCGACCTATGTCTCACAGGTTCTCTACGGAAACGCAGACTTTAGCCTCGAACAGGCAGAGTCTCTGAGTGACTTTCTGAATCATACGAGCGAGGAGAAACTTTACTTCCTGCTGCTGATTCAAAAAGACCGTGCGGGCACCCAACGCCTTGAAAAACATTTCTACGATCAAATCCAATCTATTCGCGACAAACGTCTCGTGCTGACCGAGAGACTCGGTGCAAGCCACACGCTCAGTAGCGAGAACCAAGCGGCGTACTACAGTTCGTGGCATTTCTCCGCGATCCACATGGCGCTTACGATTGAAGGCATGACAACGGCGTCCCATATCTCAGCCTATTTGGGCATTCCGCCGGTGCGCGTGAACGAGGTGCTCGAGTTTCTTTGCAAAGCCGGACTCGCAGAAAAAAATCATTCACGTTATTCGCCGAGCGTAGAACACGTCCGACTCGGTAAGGCATCGTACAATATTCTGAAGCACCATTCGAACTGGCGAAATAAAGCGATCGAGTCTCTCGAATACGAAACGCTCTCCGACCTGCACTATTCTGCGGTCGTCACGCTATCAAAAATCGATGCGCTCGCACTCAAAGAATCGATTTTGGACTTCATCAAAGAATCCCTGAAAACCATTCGAGCGTCGGAGGGCCAGGAGATCTGCGCTCTCAATCTCGATTTTTTCTCATTGAAACGCGGTTGAGGACGGCCTCGTAGATCCTCAAAGCTGATCGAAGAACAAATCTTCCTGCAGATCCGCAAGTGCATCATCCTTAACCACCACGGGAGTGGTCTGCGCCGTAAATGTCGAGATGTCATGATCAAACATTTTCTTCATATCCGCAGCGAATTCCTTGCCCTTAACCGACAAGATGACTTCACCCTCATAGCGTGTTGAACGCGGATGGAAATTCTGCGAACCCACCCACGAGCTTTCGCCATCGACCATCATCGCTTTGGAGTGGAGTGTCTCGAGATGACCCGGCTTGAGATAGACCTCGGCTCCCATATCGATGAGCTTATTCACGCTTTTCATGATCGGACGACTCACCGTAGGCTCGTCAACGCTCTCTGAAGAGTTCGTCATCACCACCACTCGCACGCCGCGCGCACGCGCATCGCGCACGGCCTGCTCAACGACTGGATCAAGAATGAAATAAGCATTCTCGATGTAGATTTCTTTTTTCGCAGAGCGAATCGAGAGCGCGAGCGAGCTGAGGATATTGGAATCTTTTCCCGGCTGATGGTTCACAATCGCAATCTGCGAGGTGGCGTTCGTAGCCGCGGATTTGACAGGCGCTTGGAAAAGAATTTTCTCACGACTCTTGGCTCCCGGTGCTTCGTTCCAGAGCGAGCGGAAGAGTTCACGTCCTTGTTGGACCGCCGGGCCTTCAATCGCCAGATCGGTGTCGCGCCACGGGATCGAATGAGCCGCATCGAGGTGGCTGTAATGATCGCCCCAGTTGAGACCTCCGCCGACCATCGTCTTTCCGTCGACGATGAGCATCTTGCGATGCTGACCGTCGAAGCTGCGTGTCGAGTCGGTGCTACGCCACCGAACGACTTCGATACCTGCCGCTTCGAGCTCTCCCAGGATTTTAGAATATCCCTCGCGGTAAGATGTGAGTCCGTCGACCATCACCTTCACTTTTACGCCCTCGGAAGCTTTTTTCAGAAGACGTTCCTTAAGCCAAGCGCCGGTCGTATCGTCTTCGACCGCCCAACTCATCACCAGGATTTCCTTTTGAGCGGAATCGATGATCTTTGCGCGCTCCTCGAAAGAGGCAGGACCGTTCACAAGAATCTTCACCGCGTTTCCACTGGAGAACTCGCTGTGCGTGAAGTCGCGATAAGTATCCCAATATTCCGGAGTGCCGACATGAAGCTGTTTGGCGCTAAGATGATCGATCTTCGAATGAATCTCATGACCCAGATCATCCCAACTCTGATACACACGATTTTGCCCGTCGGCAGTTAGCCCGCGGCTTTGGAGTTCGGCGTGGATTGCGCTGGAGATCGTCGTGACGAGAAATCCGCGTGAGGCTTCATCAAGATTAGGAAGTAAACCCCGTTGCTTTGCGAGCTTTGTCGCATGGTCAAGACTCGTCTCGAGCTTTCCGGTGGCGTCGAGCGCCGCGCCGACCTTCACGAGTTTTTCTTTAAACGCGGGGTCGCGCAGACTTCCTTCCTTATCATTACGGTACTCGGCGATGAGACTCACGAGCGTCTCAGCCAAATCACCCGCTTCTTCAAGTGTCGATGCTGGCTTTCGCGCCGCCGGAGCGATCTGTCTCGCCTGCACTTTCTCCGGAGCATGCCCGTCGAGTGAAGCCGCCCTCAAAGTGGTGCACGAAAAAGCGGAACTCAGAGCCAGAAGGAGGATAAAATTTCTCATAGGAGTATTTTAAGGGCGAAAGGCCCAAAAACACTCCTAGTGCCGAGTTATTGACGAATCCTAAGGATTCACGAAGCCGGTTTTTTCGCCGCGCTCAAAAAATCCACTCACTTGATCGAAGGCCACCAGTCCGACGCGCTCTTGTGCCTCGAGTGTCGAAGCGCCGAGGTGAGGAGTTGCGATGACTTTCGGGTGATCGATGAGCTTATCGGGGAACGCGGGAGGCTCGACCTCGAAAACGTCGAGGGCCGCCCCTGCGAGCTGACCGCTTTCGAGAGCTTCGAAGAGGGCTTCATTATCGAGAAGTCCGCCGCGCGCGACGTTCAAGATATAAGAACCCTTCTTGAACTTCTTCAGGAGATCGCGACTGATGATGCCTTTGGTTTCTTTGGTGCGCGGAATATGCAGTGTTACGAGATCCGACGTGGCGACGAGATCCTCGAGAGACGTCACGAGTTTTGCGCGAGCAAGCGAGGGGAACTTCGAGAGGTCGGAAACAAAAGGATCAAAGGCGATAACATTCATGCCAAGCGCCAGTGCTTTTTCCATTACGATGCGCCCGATCTGCCCACTGCCGACGACGCCGAGTGTTTTTCCAGTAAGCTCAAATCCCACGAACTGTTCGCGTTTCCATTCGTTCTTCGAGAGCGAAGCCGTCGCTTGGGGAATCTTGCGAGCGAGAGCGAACATAAGCGCGATCGTGTGCTCGGCCGCCGACAGCGAATTCGCCGCTGCGGTGTTCATCACGCCCACACCACGCGCCGTCGCCGCGGGAACGTCGATATTGTCGACGCCGGCACCGAGACGCACGACCAGTTTCAGGTTCTTTCCGGCAGCGAGGATTTCGGGGGTCACGCGTGAGGCTGACCGGATCGCGAGCACGTCGGCCTCGGCCACGAGGCCCATGAGTTCCTCGACCGACGTGGTCTTGCGGAAATTAACGGAGTACTTGCCCGACGACTGGAATTTTTCCAGAGCGACTTGCGAGATACCGTCCGAGATCAGGACGCGAAGCGTGCTCATTAGCGCAAACCTTCCGTCGCGAAGACCTCGAGTGCGGCGCCGACGCCAGAGCCGAACTTCACTTTGTGTCCGAGATCGTTGAGCGTCAGTTCCAAGCACGCAAGGCCTGTGGTGATGTCGAACTCACCAATGTAACCGAAGTGAGAGATACGGATGATCTTGCCCGTCAGTTCGTCCTGACCACCTGCAATCGTGACGCCGTATTTTTCACGCATGATCGAGGGGATTTTTTTACCGTTCACGAGCGACTCGGGGATTTTTACCGCCGTGACGCTTGGGCTTGGAACTTCCGACAAAAGATCAAGACCCATCGCCTTTACGCCTGCACGCGTCGCCTTGGCGAGCATGTTGTGACGTTTGAAGCGGTTCTCGAGACCCTCTTCGTGGATCAGACGAAGCGCTTCTTTCAGTCCTTGGATCAGCGAAACCGCCGGAGTCCACGCCGTCTGATGAGCGGCGTGAGCTTTACGTTCTTTTTTGAGATCGAAATAGAAGTGAGGAATCGTCGACGTCTCGGCTGCGGCCCACGCCTTATCGCTCAATGCGATGAACGCGAGTCCGGGAGGAATCATCATTGCTTTTTGCGAGCCGGAGATCACGACGTCGACACCCCAGTCGTCCATCGGAAGATCAAAAGCGCCGGTCGCAGTGATCGCATCGCAGACGCTCATCATGTGGGCTTTCTGAGCGATCTTCGCGATCTCTTGGGTCGGCAATACCACCCCCGTCGAAGTCTCGTGGGCCTGGAAGAGAATCGCCTTCGCGTCTTTGTTCGCGGCGACGACGTCTTCAAGTTTTTTCACGTCAAGCGTATGTCCACGTTCGATGAGGATCTCGACAGGCTTCAGGCCGAAGGCCTTGGAAAGTTTTGTCCAGCGCTCGCCAAATTTTCCGGCGTTGACGGTGATGACTTTATCTCCGACGGAGAAAAGGTTCGTGACCGCCGCTTCCATGGCGCCGGTTCCGGTGCAGGAGAGAATCAGAACTTCCTTTTTCGTTTGAAAGACGTACTTGATATCTTCTTTGACTTGCGCGAAGAGCTTTTCGAATTCGGGAGAGCGGTGATGCAGAATCGGCTGCGCGAAAGCGGTAACGACGGACTCCGGAAGAACCGTAGGTCCGGGGGTGAGAAGATAGGGTTTTTTCATAGGGGAAGAAACTTTCATGGAATTAGCGCTGCTCCTTAAAAAGTTGAGGCCGATGTGATTTCGGCGCAGTCTAGAGCTCGGAGGCAGAGCGAACAAGGTCTCTCGGAAACTTCGAGAGCGCATGACACCATGGATTATTTATAAGGTTTTGTGCGGAAGACTTTCAATGCGGCCGGCGGGACTTACGAGCACATAGTTGAGCTTTCGCTGAAGCTCGGGGATCGTGAGTGCGCCGCCGTACGTCAAACCCGAACGCAAGCCTCCAATAATGTCGGCTACGATCGCCTCGTGACGCTCATGGTAGGGGACGCGGGTCGCGACGCCTTCGGCCGTTTTCCAATCGCCCATGGGTCCGAGGAAATCTTCCTGGGCTTCACGGCTTGCCATACCCCGGTAGGTCTTGAACTTCTGGCCCTTCTCGTCGATTTCGACTTCGCCTGGTGTGATCGCTGCTCCAGCGAAGATACTCCCGAGCATGACGAAGTCCGCGCCGAAAGCTAGCGCCTTCACAATATCACCCGGCGAACGAAGTCCTCCATCCGCGACGATCGAGCGATCCACACGGCTGCAATCCATCACCGAATAAAGCGTCGGAACGCCAAAGCCGGTTTTAATGCGTGTCGTACATACGGAGCCGCCGCCGATGCCGACCTTGATGATGTCGGCGCTGCACGATGCGAGATAATCGGCGCCCGCATAGGTCGCCACGTTTCCGGCCATGATGCAAGCGTTGTCGGAAACCATGTCCCGAATTTTTTTGAGCATACGGCCGACATAGCGCGCGTGGGCGTGAGCCACGTCGACACAGAAATACTGAGCGCCGGCAGCGCGCAGCGCCTCGACACGCTCGAGATCTTTATCAGAGCAGCCAACGGACACGAAAGTCGTGTGGTTGCAGGCTTTGAACATCGCTACGTTTTCTTCGACGCTGCAGAAGCGATGAAGAACGCCTGATCCACCCTTGGAGCCGATGAAATTCGCCATGGCGGTCTCGGTCACCGTGTCCATATTGGCCGAGAAGAGGGGAAGCTCAAGCTTGAGTTTCCCCGTTTTATCCTGAGAGCTCGTATCCACCAGCCGCCGGGATTCCGTGTGATTGTAGGTAGGAACCATCAAGACGTCGTCAAAGGTGAAGGCTTGGACAGGAAAAGTCATTTCTTTACTTGAGATAGCAAAGCTATGCGATAAGTTCACTCTGGAAATGACAAGACCATCGAAGTTGGAAAGTTTCCAAGACTGGATGATTAGCACCCTCCGGGCTAACCCAGCCCTCCAGGGACTTCCGTTCTGGATCGCCGCTTCGGTCGTCGGCTTCGTTGCAACCGGGTACGCCGAAACTTTTCTCGCAACTGACCATTTCCTCACCGATCTCCTAGCCCAGCACCCATCCGCTATCTGGTGGCTCAGTCCGTTAGCTTTTGTTCTCGGCTGGAGCGTCATTCATTATTTTTCTCAGGGAGCCGCCGGGTCAGGTATTCCCCAAGTCCATGCCGTTTTTGATATCGAAGACCGTAGCAAGTATTCGCAAAGCATTCGCAGGCTTCTCGGCGCGCGCGTCTGGGTTTCTAAAATCGTGAGCTCTTTACTGGGGTGTCTCGGCGGCGGATCGATGGCTAACGAAGGACCCACGATCCAAATCGCTTCCGGGATTTCCTACTCCATCGGAAAACGTTTCCAAAAAATCTGGCCCCAGCTTCAAAGCGATGTCTTTATCGTGGCCGGAGCGGGAGCGGGCGTTGCGGCCGCGTTCAATACGCCTCTCGGAGGCATCGTGTATTCCATCGAGGAGTTTTCCTCGGTGCATCTCCATCGCTTCAAAACGGTCTTACTGACGGGCGTGATCATTTCGGGCTTCATTGCTCAGTGGCTCGTGGGCTCCTACCTCTATTTAGGTTTCCCTCGCATCGAACCCATCACGATGAGCATGTATCCCTTCATCATTTTGCTTTCGCTCGTCGGCGGATGGTTGGGGGCGCTCATGGGCGATCTCGTGGTGAGAATCGCCAAATTCCGCGATATGGCCCTGAAGAAAACATGGCAAAAATATCTTACGGCTATCGCTATGGGACTGCTTATCGCCGTGCTTTACACCTATGTGAATCCGCGCATCGTAGGCGGTGGCCGCAGCGTTGTCGTCGATATGCTCTTTAACGGATCCGAGAACCCTTCTTCTCTCTCGCTTGTCATCAGCCGTTTCATTGGACCTCTGATTACGTATCTTTCGGGGGTGGCCGGAGGATTCTTCGCACCGGCGCTCGCCGCGGGCGGCAGCCTCGGTGGCTACTTCGGAAACCTCGTCGACCCTGTTCACAACAATCTCTATATTCTTCTTGGCATGATCGCATTCATGTCGGGCATGACCCATCTGCCTTTTACCTCGTTCATTCTCGTTCTCGAAATGACCGATCGTCACTCCGCAATCTTTCCGATGATGATGGCCGCCATTTTGGCGCAAGCCTCTTCCCGTCTCATAAACTCCCACAATCTCTACGAACGCATGAAACCTTCCTTCCTCGGCCAGCTCAAGAAAGATCCCCAGTACCCGTGAGCCGTCTCAATTTTAAACTTGAAGCCACCGCCGACGGTTCGCGCGCGCGCGCCGGACGTTTCCGCACTCTCCACAACGAAGTTCTCACGCCGCTCTTTATGCCGGTCGGCACGCATGCGTCCGTAAGACACCAGACCTTCGACTTGCTCCTGGATTCGGGATCGCAGATCCTGCTGACGAACACCTATCACTTGCTGCTTCGTCCCGGTCCTGAAGTTTTTAATCGCGTGGGCGGCATTCATAACTTTACGGGCTGGCCGCGCTCTTTCCTTACGGACTCCGGCGGCTTTCAGATTTTTTCGATGTCCGGCGATCGCCGTATCACTGAAGAAGGAGCGAAGTTCAAAAGCTATATCGACGGGACTACCCATCTCCTAAGCCCCGAGACGAGTATCGCGACCCAAAAATCCATCGGCAGCGACATCATGATGGTTTTGGACGAATGCGTTCCGTCCACCGTCGACAGACCCGAAGCTCTACGCGCAATGGAACTCACGCATCGCTGGGCGGCACGCTCGCTCGCGGCTCGAGGCGACTCGAAGCAATCTCTATTCGGCATCATTCAAGGCGCTTGCCATTTGGACCTGCGTCGCGAAAGCGCGCGCGTTCTGACAGAAATGCCTTTCGACGGATTCGCGATTGGCGGCCTCGCCGTAGGCGAAAGCAAAGACGAACGCGAAGAGTTCACGGCTCACACCGTCGACTTCATGCCCAAGAATCTCCCGCGCTATCTCATGGGAGTCGGCACTCCGATCGATCTACTCGAAGCCGTTCATCGGGGCGTCGACATGTTCGACTGCATTATCCCTACCGCTCATGGTGAACAAGGCGTTGCCTATACTTCGGTCGGCAGACTGCGCATCAACCGAAGCGTCTACAAATTCGCGCAAGAACCGCTCGACCCGAACTGCTCATGCTACGTCTGCAAACGCTACACAAAAGCTTACCTTCACCACCTTATCAAAGCGGGAGAGACCCTCGGCAAGCAACTTGTCAGCTCGCACAACATCAATTTCTATCATCAGCTCATGAGCTCGATGAGAGAGGCGATTCTCGAAAACCGTTTCCTCCCTCTTTATAATGAGCTGAGACCGATCCTTTCGGCCGACGATCAGGTGAATCCGCCCAAAAAAGCGGGCCCCTCGAAAAAACGTACGGCTCGCCCCCTGCAGCTTGGCGACTACGAAGTCGTTCTGAGCGAATCAGGATACGGCAGCATCAAGCAAACGAGTTCCGGCGAAGTGATGCACTCTGTCTCGCATCCCGACGAAGAAGCCACGCGCCTTTACACCGAAGTCTTCAAGGCATACCAAAAGGAATTCCCTGAAGACGAGGTCGTCGTTTGGGACGTCGGCATGGGCGCAGGCCACAATGCGATGTCGCTCATCCGTTTCATCGAAGAAGACTCCGAAAATTCCAGACCTGTTTCCATCGTGAGCTTTGAGCGGGATCTCGACCCGATCAATCTCGCGCTGAAACATCCCATGCTCTTCAAGCACCTTCGTCACGGCGGCCCCCGCTCGATCCTCGATTCGGGAACCTGGCAGAAGGACACTCTTTCTTGGACTCTTCTCGAAGGCGACTATCGCGAGCGCGCCGCCGAAGCGCCGTCGCCCAATGTCGTCTTCTGGGACCCCTTCAGCTACAAAACAAACGAAGAACTCTGGACACTCGACAGCTTCAAACTGCTGCACACGTTCGTGCCTCATCCCGAGCATCCCCTTCTGCTTTCCACCTACTCGGCCTCATCGGCAATTCGCGTCGGCCTGCTTCTCGCCGGCTTCTACGTTTACCGCGGACCGGGGACGGGGCCAAAAAGCGAAACGACCTGGGCTTCGCTCACAAAATTCAAAACGCTCGAAGCACAGCTTCTTGGAACCGAATTTCTTGACCGCTTCGAAAGAAGTTCTGTCGACGGACCTCTCGGAAGCGCCGAGAGTCATCTGACGAAAGAAGATGTTTTGAAAAAGTTGCGCGCGCATCCTCAGTTTCGGAACTAAAAATCTCGCGAGCTTTCACACAGTCGACGCAGAGCGCGCGCGCAGATGACGCCACGGCGCGACAAAATTTTGACCTAAAATTGCCTTACATGTTCGTTTGCTTCGTCAGAGTGGGCTAACTCTTATCTATTCCTTGGGGAGGATTTATTATGAAGAAAATTTTATCAAATCTTTTAGTGTTGTCTGCAGTACTCGCTACTCAGGCACAAGCGGCTGAATTCGTGTTGAAGCATCGGGGATCTATTCCTGCGGCGCTCCAAGCTCAGACATTCGCAGCGAATTCGGGTGTCAAGATCATGGACAGCTCTTCGGAAGGTCAACTTCTCAAGATCAACATCCCCGATAACACTCTCGTCGCGACCATGGCGAAGCTTCTGAAGGACAAGAACGTTGAGTACATCGTTCCTAACTTCAAACTCCACCGTCTCGGCGGCGCAGAAGCTTTCGACGTCGGCGCTTTCCAAGAACAATGGGCGATCACCAAAGTTCACGCTCAAGAAGCGTGGGCTCTCGCGGGCAACAAGGGTTCGCGTAACGTTCTCGTCGCTGTCATCGACACCGGCATGGACTACAACCACCCCGCTCTCAAAGCGAACGCTGTCCAAGGTATCGACTACCGCGACAACGATAACGATCCTATGGACCTCACCGGCGCACAAAACCCCGGTCACGGCACCCACTGCTCCGGCATCATCGGTGCTGACGGCTCGGGCGGCATGTTCGGTATCAGCCCCGAAGTTTCCATCATGCCTATCCGCTTCCTCGGCGCCGACGGTTCGGGCGACCTGATGAACGGCATCAAGGCGATCGACTACGCGATCTCCAAAGGCGTCAAAGTCATCTCCGCGAGCTGGGGCGCTGCTGTCTCCGCAACGGACGCACAACCTCTGATCGAAGCCGTCAAACGTGCAAGCGACGCTGGCGTGATCTTCGTTGCAGCTGCCGCAAACGATGGCAACTCGAACGACACGACCTCCATGTACCCTGCTAACGCGAAGTTCGCGAACTCCATTACGGTCGCCGCTTCCGACGTCAACGACGCGAAGCCCTCGTGGTCAAACTACGGCAAGCATAAAGTCGATCTCGCGTCCCCTGGACACGAAATCCTCTCGACGCTTCCCGGTGGCAAATACGGCAACCTCTCCGGAACCTCGATGGCAACTCCCCTCGTCTCCGGTCTCGTCGCTTTCCTTCTCGCTCAAGACTCGACCCTCTCTGGCGAAGACGTCCGCTCCATTCTTCAAGCGAGTGGCGCGAAGGTCTCCATCGAGACAGCTTGTAACTGCCGCGTCGACGCTCTGGCCGCTACCGAAACCATCGTCAAGAAAAAGTTGACGGTCGTTCCTGCTGCGGCCTCGATCACTCCTGACGCGACTCTTCAGCTGAAGGGTCTCTATGCTCAAGGCCCCGTGACCTTCAAATCGTCCAACAACGATATCGCTACAATCTCCGAAGCCGGCGTCCTCACTCCCAAAAAAGAGGGTGATGTCACTGTGGAAGTCACCGACGGACAAGGCAACAAGGCTTCGTCGCTCGCGATCTATATCGGCCAACAAGCTCCCGACAACGGTGGTGGCGGCGGAGGCGGCGGTGCTTGCCCCCTTCCAGATCCCAAAATGTGCGATATCCTCTGCGGTATCATGCCCGACGCGCCTTTCTGCAAACACTAAGCGCGCCTAGACACTCAAACCCAAAAGGGTCTCCGCTAACCCGGAGGCCCTTTTTTTATTTGAGACTCAAATAGTCCATCAGCTTCGCGCTGATCTCCGCGCCATGACGACGCTCATGACCCGCAACACGTTTCTCGGCGAGAAGCTGAATGGCTTGTCCCAGCGAGATCGGCTCTCCGCGAAGTTCCGCGCCTTTGATATATTCGTAGAGGTCGACGGAGAACGACAGCGTTCTGGCGAGGGGCGACGTATTTCCGGTGCGGAGTCCTCGGTGATAGCCCGTACCGTTATGGAGTTCGTGGTGCAGAAGCACAAGCTGTTGCACGGTCTCGTTGATCTCTTTCATGCCTTGAAGCATCTGCTCGGACTTCATCGGATGAAGTCGGATTCGGTCCATCACGTGAGCGGGAACTTCGCTGCGATTTTTGTAGTAGGTCGTTAGATCTTTTTCGGAAACTTCAACGAGACCCGCATCCATCAAGAGACATGCGAAAGCGAGATTCGAAAATGCCGTACGAGATTCAAAGCCGGTCCCGAGCGCGGTGAGCATCGCGAGTGAGGAAATTGCCGCTGCGTGATTCATGAGGTGCATGTGCCTCAGCTGCTGCAGGATCGCCGATTTGGCGTCGCGCGCTTCTGGAACCAAGACCTCCAGAAGCGATTCTGAAAGGTCAGTGAGCGTTTGACTGACCCCCTTCCCGGAAACGTTGGTCTTTAGCAAAGACACATAGACGTCCTGGAGTTTTTTCTTAGCTTCGTCGCCCAGGACGTCGCCACGGAAGAGCGGTTTTTTGAGCGCAGCCAGAACGTCGTTCGGATTCGGAGCCCATTTGCTTTTCAATTCCTCGAAATTGGCATCCGATTTTACAAACAGATTCGCGTCCTGAAGGCGCAATAAATTGCTCCAATGCGTTTCGTTAATGGTTTCACCGCGCTTGACGATCGCATGATACCGACCCGAAGCATGAAGAAAGACGTAGAGATCAAAAGGCGCAATGTCGCCTTTTTTGAGCTCTAGATCCGCAAGCTTCACTTTTTCAAAATTTTCAGACTCGGCCATAGCTTCTTCATTATAGCACGGACTGATGTGCCCCGTTGTCAGTGAACGGAGCCCGTCCTACGCTTCATGATCACCATGTCCTCCAAAAAAATCGCATTCCTTGGAACCGGAAAACTCAATCAGGCCCTCATCAAAGGGCTCCAAAAGACCTCGCATCCTTATACGCTTGCGGCAAGTGTCCGCAGCCAAGGATCGCTCGACACGTTGTCGAGAACCTTCCCCAGTCTCGCAGTGACCTTGAACAATACGACGCTTCTGCAAGACGCCCGTTATGTCGTTCTCGGGGTCAAGCCGCAACACGCCCTGGAACTCGTAAAATCCCTCAGGGCCGATTTCGCTGAAGGGGCCACGCTGATCTCGCTCTGCGCGCGTTTGCCCCTCGATCGTCTTCGCGGCGCGCTTGGTGATGCGAAGGTCCAGGTGCTCAGGCTTATGCCCAACACGGCCTGCGAGACGGGACACGGTCTGCTCGGAATAAGTACGGAAAAAAATGTCGCTCTTTCAGAAGATCTCTCGAAGCTCTTCTCGCTTCTCGGAAAAACTCAGCTCATCGAGGAAAAAGACATGGATGCCTTCACGGTACTCGGTGCCTGTACTCCCGCGTTCTTCTTG
>JBDSDI010000202.1:0-2594 GCA_039920645.1 Bdellovibrionota bacterium
GACGAGCATTTCCTCGCGTATTTCTTCGGCCAGTTGCTTTAAGCGCTTCACTTCGGGTCCTTCGCGCAAGTTGAAGTGCTGCATGATAAGGGTTCCTGAGAGCGCGGGCTTCGACGGTTGTTCGATCCGCGCGGCTTCGTCGAGACGTGCCTGCAACAACGGAAGATGTTCGGTACGTTCCGCCCCGTCCGGCCCGAGGGAGGATTTCGAATCGGCATGAATGAGTTGCAAAAGTTCAGGCAGGGCTTCGCCGGCATCGCGTAGGAGCTTGCGCGCGGGCTTCATGGATTTCCACTGAGTGACGTCGCCGCCGCGCAGATGCAGCGCAACGAGGGCGTGCACACGCTCCCGCAAGAGTTTCGGGAAACGCCACTTTTCGAGCCACGCATCTGCAATCTCGGTCGAGATTTTTTCGTGAAGAATAAAACTCACGCGCGAGTTCTTCTCTTCGCGCGTGTTCGGTTTGCCCGTATCGTGAAGGAGTGCGGCGAGCTGTAGTGCCGGCGTGTCGGGTGCGTGGCGCATCACAAGAAGCGTATGCACCCAGACATCACCCTCGCTATGGTAAAGCGCGTCTTGTCCGCAGCCGATCATGGGTACAAGTTCTGGAAAAATCTGCGCGAGTTTGCCTCGATCGCGTAATGTTTCCAAAAAATCGGCCAACGTTCCCGAGGGAATCACTTTGAGGATTTCGTCGCGCACGCGCTCCGGGCTCAGGATCGACACCCGATCGAACTCGGCATCGAAAGCCCGCCAGAGACTCGCATCGACTTCGAAGCCGAGCCGGGAGCGAAAACGCAAAAGCCGTAGCATCCGCAGCGGATCGTCGCGAAAAATCTTCGCGGGATCCACATCGGGATGCGGAGCGAGACGTTGCGAGCGCAGATCGTCCCGGCCACGCCCCGAGGGATCCAGCAGCGCGTGAGTCCGCAAATCCCAGTAGAGCATGTTCACGGTAAAATCGCGGCGCCCGCAGTCCTCTGCGAGATCACCGAAGGTCGTCACACGCGCGCGCGTCGTAGGATCGGGGAACATTTCCTTCTGCGTATCGGCGATCTGGATTTCGATCTCATCGAAGACACAACCGAGTTCTTGAGGGATGCGCACGACAAGTTGCCAAATCGGATAACCTTGGCCGAGAGGATGAACTTTCGATGCCCGGGGTGCGAGCACGCGTGCGAGCGCATGCGCAAGTTTCTCGGCGCCGCCCTTCTCTTCCACGCAGAGATCGATATCAGGACCGACGAGGCCTTCCCTCAAAAAGTCACGGACGGAACCGCCGACGAGGCAGATCCGTCCTGAAGGCTCGGAGATCGTGGAGAGAGCATCGCCGAGGAATTTCCAGAGCGAGGGAATCGTTTCTGACGTCACGTTCTTTAGCGTCGTTGATTCGCAAGGGCCGCGTCAAGCTGGGGCCAATAAACGGTGTCCTGAACCATGCGGGCGTCGGGATCGAGGTAGTCGTAAGCTTTGCCGTAAGTTCCTCGTTCGAATTCGACGACCCATTCCGTGTACTCGTAGATCTTGTGGCCCGTGTGCGCGTCGACTTCGATCGTCTGTCCGGGAGCAGCGTCGAGACCTTCGGCGAGAACCCACCAGGTTCCGTCGTAGCGTTTCGCGACGACGCGGTAGGTGATGCTTGCGGTCCATCCGTCGGCCATGCTTTGCACGTCGAGGTAAGCGAAATTCTTGTCGAGGTTCAATTGAAGCTGGAACTCACCGTAGTGAGGATAGATGTTTCCATTATCGAGAACACGATTGAGGACAACCGCTTCCGAGAGTTGATCGCGGTTGAGTCCCGCAGCCGCCGATTTACGACCGACCGAGCAGGCGCTGCCCATAAGGAGCAGTGTTCCCACCAGAACTGCGTGCATGATCTTTCTCATTGAATAATCCATAATTTCCCCTACCTCGTAGTTTGCAGAGAGCATGCCACGAGGGCTAAAACTTGGATATTTCAGGGATTTCGCGCAAGCGGTCTTCGGAGCGAGTGACCAGAAAGATGACAGTCAAAACGGTTAAATTCATTATAATCAATGATTTAGATCTAAGGACGAGAAGGGCTGACGTGTGTCGACTTCTTAGACAGTGATCTGACTCTAGAAAATGCTCTAAGCCGTCAGAGCCTGCGCTGATCCCACGCAAGCAGAATCGAAAGCACTAAATAGACGAAAGGAATTTCCCAGCCTCCGTCCTGAAACGAAAATCCATTAGACCAGTGCTGCGTGATTGCCGCGAAGAAGATCACGACCAGACCGAGCGAGATGAGACGCACCCCGATGCCCACGATGAGACAAAAGGCCGCGATGATTTCGAACGCGCCTACGAACCACCGGAGCTCGATCGGGAAACGCGTCGCCGCCGCCCACCAGATGGCGCCGGACTCGAGGAAATTCCAAGGACCATGTACCAGCAGCGCGATCACGAGCAAAAGGCGCACGACACTCTCAAGTCGCGGCGCCTGAAGAAAAACGAGACGTGGACGAAGAGCGCTCATCGCAGCGTTTGTCTCTTCACGGGCAGATCGCCGAAGATCACCCAGGATTCTTCCCGCGGACCTGTCGCGATCGTCTCGCCCCAAGGCGCGACGACTT
>JBDSDI010000203.1:0-7207 GCA_039920645.1 Bdellovibrionota bacterium
CATTGGAGCTCAACACGAAATTCGCTGTCTTAGCCCCCGAGGAAAGACGCTCCACGTTTACACGCCTCGTCTCCGCGAAGAAGCCGCCACCTTGCGCTTTTCAACGCCTCGCCACGGACGCTTGCACGAGGAGATCGACCTCAAACTTTCCGAAGGGCCCCTGGCGTGGCACGCTCTCGCGGAGACCCTCCGCCAGATCGAAAAGAACTCCCTCTCCACACACTCACCTTTTTTCATGAATCAACTTTTCTCAGGCGTTCTCGCTGAAACGATCGCTGCCGAAGAAGTCATCACACGTAGCAAAACCACAATGGCGACTTTTGAAGCGAGCCCCGCACTTTCGGCCGTCGAAATCGAAGTCGTAGAAGCGCTTGGGAAATTGATCGGCTGGAAAGAAAGCGAAGGAATCTGTGTTCCGGGCGGCAGTGCGGCCAACTTCATGGCCCTGCACTGCGCGCGACAACATGCCTTTCCCGAAATGAAAGCTACGGGTCTCGATGGACGACGCCTGAAAGTTTTCATCTCCGCCGAAGCTCACTATTCGTTTAAAAAAGCCTGCGTGGCTTTAGGCATCGGTAGGGACAACCTTGTCCCGATCGCGGTCGACGCCCAGGGCCGCATGCAAGTCGCTTTGCTTGACGAAGCTCTTGCGGAGTGCCGAAAGCGCGGAGACACCCCACTCATGGTCTGCGCCACCGCAGGCACTACGGTTCTCGGATCCTTTGACCCCATTCGCGAGATCTCTACAGTTTGTCGTCGTCACGGAATCTGGCTTCATGTGGACGGAGCCTGGGGTGGCCCCGCCCTTTTTTCGAAAACCGCCCGCACCCTCGTCGACGGAATCGAATCCGCGGATTCGATGACCTTCGATGCCCACAAACTTTTTGGAGCCGGTCTCACCTGCAGCTTCTTCCTGACACGTCATCAACGCCTTCTCCTCGAAGCCAACGATGTTTCGGGAGCCGATTATCTTTTCCACTCCGACGAAACCCAGGATCGCGGCCGTCTTTCGTGGCAGTGTGGACGTCGCGCCGACGCGCTGAGCTTTTGGACGATTTGGAAGAGTCACGGTTCGGAGGGACTCGGAGCCTTCGTGGACCGTCTTTTCGAAACACGCCGCGAGCTTCTTGATTGGCTCTCGGATCAGCCTCGTCTTCAGCTTGTCTCGAAGCCGGAGTTTTTGAACGTCTGCGTGCGCGTGATTCCGCCTCAGACACAGGCCAGCCAAGCGCGCGAATGGTCACGGCACGTCCGTGAAAGTCTCAAAGAAGAGAATCTCGCCTTCGTGAATTTCTCCACCAATGCCGATGGCACATTCCTCAGACTTATTCTCGCTAACCCCTTCCTGAACTTTACACATCTGCGACAGATCCTTGAAGCGGCGTTGAGCGTCAAGGCATGAAGCGTGTCATTCTTTTTCTACTCGCCCTGCCCTCACTCGCCGTTGCCGCCCCTCACCATAAAGGGACGCTGAGCAGTCTGAACCTGGGCATCCGCTACTCTTCGATTCTCGAGAACCGCGGAGTCGTGTTCTATCCTCGGTTTCAGATCGATCCGGTTCTCGGAGTTTTTCTCTTCGACGACAAACTTGAGTTCTTGGGCGATTCCATTGGGTACCGCGACTTCGTCTATTCCGACGTCGTTCGTCTTCGCGGTCGACTGGTGGCTATCAGCGACGACCCCCTCTTTCCCAAAAACACCCGCCTTAGGGAAAGCCTTCCCAATCGTAAAAGCACCTACGAGTTGAACGCGCGCGCCGAAGTTTTCCTCCCCGGATACAACGACAGCTACCGCTCCGAAATCGATGTGGGCTACTCCAAAGACCTTGTAGTTCACCACGGAAACTATTTCGACCTTCAGAGCAAATTCAAAATCGGCGAATGGACCCTTCCCATTGTGGAGACACGGCTCGAACCCAATCTGCTGTTGAGTGCTGGCGCGGGCGACAGCGCACACAATCGCTATTTTTATGGACCGGACGATACCTCGTCGGGGATCACAAATATTTCATACGGCCTCGTCTTCGCTTTTCCCAATGATGCCGATCGTTACTATCCGATCATCCAGTTCACGCATTTTGAAGTCGTGGGCGATGCTCACCGCTCGGCCCAATACGCTCGCGGCAGAAACTCCGGATGGCTCTTGTCCTTCATCGCGACCTATGGCGCTCTTGAATAAGAGACTTAGTTTTCGGATTTAGAAAAAGTTTTGAGAAGATCCTGGTTGAGTGCTTCAGCGTTCTTTTGAGCCGCGGCCTTCTCTTCGACCAGAAGTTTCATGAGTTCCTGGATACGTTTTGAGAATTCCGAATAGTTCCAGCAAGCCTGACAGAGACTCAAATGCAGCTTGAAGCGGACCTTCCCGACGAGCGTCGTCGGTGTCGTTTTGAGGTCGATCATTTCAGCCACATCACGGCATAGCATCGCGAAGTTAAGCCCCGGCTTTCCGCTTACAGCGTAGTAAGCGTCGTGCCAAATGCGTCGAAAGAGGAGGGAAGATCGTGCCATAGAATTTTTTTAAACGCTGAGCTTCCCTTCTAAACATTGCCTGAGTTTCTCCTTAGCCCTAAACATCAGGACTCTTAAGTGAGAGACCGAAATGTCCAAAACATTACAGATATCTTCGGATTCATCTTCTTCAACTTCTTTCATGATGAAAACGCTACGCTGCTGCTCTGAAAGGCCTTCCAGACACTCCTCGATAAAAGTCATCGTCTGCCGCGACTCGATAAGACGGTCCGGGCTTGCGGGCGCGACATTCCACCAGCCCTCGGGGCTAAAAGCCCGTCCAAAGAGCATTTCCACGTCCTCTTCCAGGTGGAGCTTGGCATCGCTTCTTTTTTGTTCCCGCAGTTTATTGATCAAAATCCCGCAAAGAAAGGTACGAAGCGTGGAACGTCCTTCGAACTTCTTCAAGTTCTCAAAAAAAGTGCCCCAGGCTTGATGAATGAGTTCTTCGGCCTCGGGGCCTACGATACGTCGCCCTGCCATGACCCGGAGCAGATAGGGGTTCACATCTCTAAAGACATTCGCAAGGAAGACAGGGTCTCGCGCGTAAAGAAGCGTCATTGTTTCTTCATGAGTGGGGGTCATGCGGCCTCGATCCTTTTCGATGATCCGACGGATGCCAGTGCGGTATTGGCAACCGCGGCGAGAAAACTCTTATCCGCTTTGAACTTCACCATTTCTCGAATCGTAAAAATCGAAGCGAAAATACGCGAACCCGCTTCTTGAGAGTTCGGAACAGCGGAAATCTCACCTCTGTCTTGGGCCTTCATGATTAAATTTTGAAAAAAACACTCCGCCTGACGTGCGCTTTCCAATGCCTGCGCACGCAGCGGTGACGGTCTCGCCGAAAACTCCAGGCAGCTGTTGAAAACGAAACAGCCTTTGCGTTTGTGCGACGGAAGATCGGCTTCGTCGAGAAGTTTTTGATAAAACGCCACAAGCGCATCCATAACACGAGATTCGTCGGAGACGAGGAAGGGTCCTTGGCTGGAGTACTGAGCAAGGGCCATCTGAAAAAGCTTCTGTTTACTGCCAAAGCAGAGATAGATACTGCCTTTTTTTAAACCCGTCGCTTTTTCGATGTCGGCCAAAGACGTTTGAGCGAAACCTTTTTGCCAAAAGAGTTGGGTGACCTTTCCCAAAATCTCGTCGCGGTCGAACTGTCGGGGCCTTGCCATGGCAGCAGCATCTTATACTTTACCGATCAGTCAAGAATCGCCTTTATAAGTTTTTATTAAAGACGAGGTCCTTAGCGTCCTGATGAAGAACAAAAGATCCCGGACTGAAATCGACGCTGGCGATGTCCTTAAGAACGAAATGGGTTTCACTCTGTGGAATCATCCAGAGGGCGCCCTGTCCTTCGAGCTGAAGATAAAGCCTCGAGTCCTTGGAGAAGACTGTGGCCTTGAAGCCCTGCACTTCGTAGCTGCCTTCGAGTTTCTGGGTTTGCTCGACCGAAAGAGTCACATCGAAACGAAGATCTTCGATCGTGGCTTTTCCTTGGGTGGAAAAATTAACGGCCATATTTGCCAGAGTGTCACGAACGCTCGTGGGTTCTTGATTCGTCGCGATGATAATCTGCAAATCTTGGGAAGGATAATAGAGATCTAAAAAATGAAAACTTGGCAAATCGCCGCCGTGTCCGATGGCGGACATCGGCCCGTTGGGGTCGAGAATAACCAGCCCATAACCATAGTACCTCTCGCCGCTCACCGGCATGCGCACGAAAGGAGTTTTCATGAGTGAGAGACTCTCATCGCTCAGAATCGTATGGCCTTGATGCAGCCAGCTCAACCAGGTGCTGTGGTCCTCGAGCGTTGACACGACCCCACCCGCAGAATTGGCCCATTTAAGATAAGAGGGCTTGGCTGCGATGAGATTGTAATTCTCATCGAAATCGAGCGGGTTCGCGTTCGAAGAATCCCACGAAAACGGCTCATAGCTCGTGTGGAGCATGCCGAGCTTTTCGAAGAATTCCTTACGAATGAAATCGCCGTAAGTCTCGCCGCTGAGTTTTTCGACGATGCGTCCGAGGAGCAGGAATCCAGAATTGCAATAACTCCACTGTGAGCCCGGAGTAAAATTCAAAGGCTCATTTCGAAAGAGATCGATCAAGTCGTCGGTCCGGAGAGCCGCTCCCTTTCGATTTACGAATTCGAAAAAATCGTCGGAGTTGGTGTAGTTGAAGATTCCCGACGTATGCGTAAGAAGCTGATGAACGGTGACCTGCGCGGCCCACGGGAAGTGTTCTTCGGGAAGCAGCTTTTCGAGAGTGTCATCGAGTTTCAGCAAGCCCCTCTCGCGCAGAAGCAGAATCGAAGCGGCCGTGATTTGTTTCGTCGCCGATCCAATCGCAAAACGCGTACTAACCGTATTGGGAATTTTTTTGTCCGCATCCGCGAATCCGAAATTTTCGCGATAGACGACGTGGCCTGCACGTTTCACGAGCACCTCGCCGGAGTAGCCCCGCTCCCTCGCAACTTGAGTGATCTGCTCGTAACTCGTAATTTCGAGCGCTCTGAGGGTGAACGAAGAGCTGAGAACGACACCAAGGGAAAGACTCCGGATCGCTGCTTTTAACATGGTGCATTATTTAAAGACTTCACCCGCTCGAGTCAAAACAAAACGGGGCAGGAAACTGACGTCTCCTGCCCCGTTGTCTCAAATAAATTCGACGAGATTAATTAGTGACCGTAACGGTCTGGTGAGCGCTCTCTTGAGCGAAGTTCTGACCACTGACATCCATCTCAGCCGAGATCCAGATCTCGTAGTTACCATTGGGAATCAGGTTCGTACGCCATCCGAGGGTCATGTCCGCAAGCACAGTATCGATGTGTTTCTCGATGACCGAGTTGTTGGGTCCACGTGCGTGAAAGGTGAGCTTCTGGAAAGGAGCAGGCGATGCGCTGGCTTTGACCTTGAACTCGACGCGCGCGGAGAGCGTCGCAGGAACGTCGATCAATCGAAGGTCGCCGCGGGGTTCGGACTTCACGACCGCAAGTTGTTCATGCTGCGAAGCAATCGTTGCTTTGCCAGCGCGCTCGACGCGAGCCACGACATCGTAACGGCCTTCCGCAAGCGCGTCGAAGGGGACGTGAACGGAGCAAGGAGACTGCATGCAGCTTCCTTCGAATTGTCCATTTGCGCCCTTAATGCTGACGAGGATACGGCTGAAACCGGCGATGCTCGATTCGACGTTCACGTCGAAGTCCTTGGAATAGTATTCGCTGCGAGGTGAACGGATGCTGACGTAACCTTCGTTCGTGGGAAGTTCGAATCCCCAGGTTTGGGCACCTACGCCCGAGGCGTCGTCCCAGCTAACGCGAGCGAAACCTTTTTCGCCCCAGTCTTGTCCCCAGCTGTTGCGGATAATCCACGAACGCTCGTTCGCGTCGTAGCCGACGATACTGATCGCGTGACCGCCAAGCATTTCGCCCGTCACGTGTTTATAGACGCCCGACGAATAGGTCATGAAGTCGGCGTAGACGTTCAGAGTGGTCATGAGGGGGCCTTTAGCGAGAGCCGCTTTAACGGCTTCGATGTTGGCCCAGCCACTCGAAGGTGTGGTCGTACGAACGGTCTTTTGCGAACGCTGCGCGGAATCGGAACAGATCGAGCTGCACTCGACGTCTTCACCGGTCGCGCCCATCGTATAAGGAGCGCAGGCCTCATCGGGAACGCCGGCGCGCTGAAGATACTGAGCGGCTGAGCTCGGGTACCAACCTGAATCACAACCGCCGCCGCCGCAAGCGAAGAGTGCCTGGGGCGCAAAGCGAGGGTTGAGGTTCGGGAAGAGATTACTGATGTTGGCCTGGGTTTCGAGTGTCGCTACGGCCGCGAAGGCCACGCAGGATCCGCAGTTTCCCTGGTTGAGAATCGGAGAGACATAGCTCTTGCCGTTTTGTTCACGCCAGTCGACGCGGGTCGCGGCGGGTTGACCGATACCAAAATCGGTCTGAGCGCGCATCGCTTTGTCGTCAGCTTTGACAGAGAACATCGCATCGGGGGCTTCAAGCGAGCCGAGCATTCTGCGCATTTCGGCCTTGGTCATTTTCGACGGGGTTGTCGCACGCGCTTTCCACGTCGCATGGTTCAAAACCAGCGCGCTTTGGATAGCGTTGAGGTCGAGGTGGGCATCCGGCGACAGCTCGGGAAGAGCGGCGGGATTCACCGAGGCCAACGCGGATAGCGAAAGTGACGTGGCGAGAAGAATAAATGATTTGCGCATGGATCGATCTTAAGGCGATGCAAGAAAACCGCAACGGAGACAGAAAAATTAAGAATTAAATAATGCTTCGTCGCAGAATATTCAAAGATTCTTGAGCTGTTGGGTGACGTTGGACTCGCGCACGCCTGCCGCGACAAGTTCTGTGCGCGCCTGCGAGTAGACCTCGCGATAACGGTACCATGGAATCGAAGGCCAAAGATGGTGCACGATGTGGAAAGAATGGCCCATGAAGAACCAGTTCCAACGAGGAACGTCATAGACGGTCGCGTTGCCGTAGCGGGTCGTATCCTTATGTGGATGGTGGGGAAGATAGTCGAAAACAAGAACTGTGACGCCCACTCCGATCAAGGAGGGAAGCGTGAAGAGCAGGAGCAGTTCCGGGATCCAGCCTCCGAAGAAGGCCGCCACATAAAGAGCGGTTAAAAGAATATAGGGAATCGCGAGGAGCGGTTTTTTGCGTCCGCGCGCGAGC
>JBDSDI010000204.1:0-4971 GCA_039920645.1 Bdellovibrionota bacterium
ACGCGACCGATGTACTGCACGATATAGAGAACGACGAGAATCGAGAAATATTTCGTGAAACGAAGGTGGGCGGTGTCGGTACCTACGGCTGCGACATTAGAGAGCGTATCGATAGAGCGTTTCACGATCTGGGGAACGACAACTTCGGCGAGCGTCGTCATCATGACCGACAGGATGCCGATCACATAAACGCCGCGGAGGTCCCAGAGGTGAGTTTTCCAAACTTTTTCAGCGGAGGCTCCCTCTAGAGCCCCACGCAAATGCACGCGTGGGTGAAGCCATTTCATAGAGGAGCACGATGATAAATGTCGCACTTGCAGAGCGCAATGGGGCAGGTGCGCGCATGTTTGATTTTGTGCCGTTCCCCAGGTGAACGGAGTCACCACAGAGGTATGTAAGGGATTTTAATGACAAAATGAGTCATGGGTCATTTTGCAAACGGCGCTCAAATATGCAAATACAGGTGTAGGGGAAAATTTAGGGAGGGCACTGCCAATGAAGAATACGTCTTCATTGCCGTCGAAGAAGTCCGCTTCTACGTCGGCGACCACGAAACGGCCTGTTCAGCAGTCGGTTGAAAAACCGGCCGCAACGAAAGGCCAACTCGGACTGACACCAGGTCAGATCGAGGAACTCGAATCGCGGCTCTTGACTCTTAAGGGAGAGATCAAGGCTGCACTCGGTGGCAAAACCGATTTATTCAACACGCAAGCGCACAATGAAAGTCTCATCAAGGGTGATGATGCCGAGGTTGCCGAAAAGCAACGTCAGAGCAACTCTGCTCTTCAAGAGATGGACATGCTCAAGAATCGTTTGGTTCTTGTCGACCGCGCGTTGAAGAAGATCGAGCACGGAGTCTATGGCATTTGCGAAGAAACCGAAGAACCTATCGGTTTCGAGCGTCTGTCGGTGATTCCTTGGGCACGCTACGGAGTCAAGGTTCAGGAACTTCGTGAAATGCGTCTGCGCGAATATCGTGTCAGCCGCCTTCGCGCTGAAGTCTGAATTTTGTGGATAAGCGAGAGTTCCTTGTCCCTTGCCTAGGGACGGGGAACTCTCATTCGTGAGTCTTACTCTTGTGAAAGTAAAATCATCCGATAGCCATCCTGATAAGCTTTGAACGCTTCCGTGGAAAGCTCCCGGAGTCGAGTCTTGAGCGGAGCTACGGCTTTCAAAGCCAGTGTCCAGTCGCGGATTTCGGTTTCGCTCAGGCTGGCCTGATGGAACTCCGCGAGTTTTTCGCACATCCAACGCACGTGATCCGCGAGCAGCGATGCCGACTTGAAATCGTTCGCGTCCGGGCCCCAATACCGAATGTCCCATTTGAGCAGCGTAAAGGTACGACCTTGCCATGACCAGCAGGCGCGCACGGGATTCTCTCCCTCGCTTCCGTCGAGTTTCGTAAAGACCGTCATAAGCTTCTCGTAGCGAGCGCAGCCTCCGGGACTTGTATCGACTTCTTTGAGTTCCCATAATTTTTTATCTGCATCGAGCGCTAGGATTTTTTCTTTCAGGAAGCTTCCGACTCCGGAGATGTGATGTTTCAGAGGGGCGTCCGCTTTGAAGGGCAGGTCGGGTCGCGACACGATCCATTCCTTCATCGCCACCAGCAGATCCGAGGGAATCTTGTCGGCGCTGTCGGCATTTTTCCATAGGGGATGCTGCGAGAAATCCTCGAAGAGCTCTTCGTTCTTCGCGCTCGGACGAAGCGCATGCGCTTTCCCGCTCTGTTTGCCGCTCGTAAAGCGATCGGCGTAAGCGTCGATACAGACGGACTCAGGGTAGGCACGCAAGCCTTCCGAACTCGCGAGCAAGCGAGCGGCGCTTTCCATGCGCACGAGGTCCGTCCACAAGGGTTTTGTTTCGACGGTGTCCCAGTCGTCCAGGACCGGACTGCCGTTGCGCCACGCCATCTGCAAGGGGTGGAAATCGCCGTGGGCAAGTCCTTGCGGGAGCGTGTAGAGCAAGCCGCCCTCGGGAGCCTGTTGGCCCAGCTGGATCTCGAACTCAGCGTAGGTCGAGCGCATGAGCGTATAAGGACTCGCGACGATCTTCTTGCGAAGTTTCGCGTTGGAAAGTTTGCGGAAGAAATGGAAATAGATATTTTCCTGAATTTCGGCCTGGGTGTAGGGGCCGATTTTCGGCGTCGCACACGAGGCGATGAGTAAAACGAGAAATGGATATTTAAGGAAACGAAGTGCCGCCATGCCTCAAGAATACGGTGCAGGCGTTAAAAATTCCTCTACGGCAAGAACGATTATGCGTTGCTACGCGCCGCTTCCACACTCTTTTCGGGTAAAAAGGACTTAGGACGGAGCAGCGAGGACTCTAAAAGCTTGTGGAGCCGCCTTTCCCCACACCCATTATTTGTTATCCTCTTAAAACTCGTCATTAAAAGTGGGCTCAGCCCAAAAATTGAACGACGTTTTAAAACGAACAGGAGTGAATATGTCCGAAGTATTAGTTGTTACCAGCAAAGTTAAAACTTTCATCAAGTCCAATGGCGACTGCAACACCGCTGCAGAAACCATCGAGGCTGTGTCTAAAGCCGTCGAGAAGATCCTTGGCGACGCGATCAAGAACGCAAAAGCTCAAGGCCGCAAAACGGTCATGGCTCGCGACGTCGCGACTCCTGCTAACGGTTAAGTGCTTCTCGGCCCGATGAAACGCATTCCTTTTATTTTTGCGTTTCTCTTGCCTCCCCAAGTTCAGGATCTTTCTTGGACTTGGGAGAAGCAAGGCAGGGATTTGAAGTCTCTGTCTGCGAAAAGTCTGAGCACTGTCAGCAGCGTCGCTTTTTTTCACCGTTTCTTCGAATGGACGAGCGATGGCAGCATTCGCTATCCCGACGCTTCCAGTGGTGAATGGTTCCAGATCAATCCGCTGACTTCTCAGACCTCATCTTTGAAGAAGTCCTGGAAGGCGGATGAACTCGCCGACCCCAGTCTTATCTATCCTCGTACGCTTTCGCTCGCGGGACTGCGTTTTCGCATGAGCGAGAACGGCCGTCGCATCGAGCTTTTGGACCCGCAAAACCCGAATTCCAATGCCTGGCTTCTCGATCTGCCGACGAAAGCCGACGTCGTCGAATGGACGAGCGACGAGCATGATTTCCTTGTGGGGCTTGCTCGTTCCACGCGGGAATTTTTCGTCCTCAATCCACGCTCCATGCGCGCCATCAAACATGTTCAGTGGGACCCTTCCGTCGAGATTTCGGAGCTCGTCTCCTGTCCCGGTCGAGAGCAACTTCTCGTGGAACAACCGCGCGCCAAGCCCGTCACACGCGTCGTCCGCATGCGAGACTGGTCCCCAACGACCTTCACCGTTTTTGACCTGAGCCAAGGCAAGCTTCGTTCGGATCTTTCAAAGACTCTGACCCGGAATTGTCGTGAAATTTTCTTTGCGGGGCCTTATGGTCTGCAAAGGGTGCAGTACTGATATGAATCTTCTTCTTCGCAATGTGGCTCTTTGGAATGCCGATCGCATCCTGGAGCGCGCCGACGTGCGCGTACGTGACGGCAAGATTGTCGAAATCTCCGAAATTCCTTTGGGCCTCGGGAGCGGAGAGACAGAGCGCGACGCTGCCGGCGCCGCTTTGCTTCCGGCCGGCGTCGATCTACAAGTCCACTTGCGCGTGCCCGGACAACCCCAAAAAGAAACCGCGGAGACCGGACTCTTGGCCGCTCGCAAGGGTGGCTACGCGGCCATTCTCACGATGCCCAACACCAAACCGGTCATCGACACTCCTGAAATTCTTGAAGAGGCGAAACGCCAAACGGCACCGTTTGAAAAGGCCACGGGCGTGCGCGTGCTGTGGTCGGTCGCGATGACCTTTGGACAAGGGGGCGAGAAGGCAACGGATGCCGTCGCGCTCAAAAAGGCGGGCGCTGTGGCGCTCACCGATGACGGCGTAGGGGTTTCTCGCGACGACGTCATGGAAAAAGTTTTCCGGCAGGCCGAGCTTTCGGGGCTTCCGCTCCTGCAGCATGCCGAAGTTCCCGGGCACGGCGGTGTCTTGGCTTCAGGACCCGTACAGAAATCTCTCGGTCTTAAAGCCTATCCCGCCGACGCGGAATGGAAAATGGTCGACCGGGATCTGAAGATCCTCTCGCGCTTCAAGGACGTTCGTTATCACGTGCTTCACGTCTCCGCCTCGGAAACTCTCGAGGTTCTCAAGCGGGCACAGCGCCAGGGCCTCATGGCGACAGGCGAAGCGACTCCGCACCATCTGCATTTCAGCTCCGAAGACATCGTTCCGAGCAATACGAGCTACAAAATGAATCCTCCGATCCGTTCCGCTAAAGATCGCGATGCGATCATGGATGCACTCGTCGACGGCACGCTCGCGTTCGTTTCGACGGATCATGCTCCGCACGAATCCGAACTCAAAGGTTCCGATTTCTCAGCTTCGGCTTACGGGACCACGGGCCTGGAGACGTCGCTGCGTGTGCTTCTCGATCTTCAGGCTCAAGGAAAAATTTCCGCGCGTCGCCTCGTGGAAGTTTTCTCGACCGCGCCGGCCGACTTCATCGGCGTAGGTCGCGAGCTCGGAGTTCTCGAGAAGGGGCGCGACTTCAAGGCGGTGCTCGTGGATCCGAAGGCCCCCGCTACGAAGATCAACGATGCCGATCTCGCGAGCCTTAGCCACAACAATATCTTTTTAGGAGTACCTCTCCGGGGGCGCATTCTCGAAGTCTTTCTCTGAAAGAGCGTCTAAGTTTTCGACACCCGTCTGAAGATTGATGAATAAATCATCGATTTCTTTCTTTATTCCCGAGGGCTAAGCGCTGTAAAATTGAAGCTAAGGGGACATTTGGGGATTCATGAACGCGGGGGCGCGCTCTTCGATTCGGGAACGCGCGCTCTTTTCATTTTAGTCGTCGCTTCGAGCAGCATTGGCGCGCGCGCGCAACATGCCCCCGTCGCGAATGTGCCGGCTCCGCAGTGGGCGGACGCGCCATTCCCTTCGAC
>JBDSDI010000205.1:0-6168 GCA_039920645.1 Bdellovibrionota bacterium
CGTAAGACCCAGTACTCCCGAGTTGTCATGGAAGAGCGAGAGATATGTGGAATCCTTGCGCGCTTGAATCTCGAGTGCGGGTTTGCGCAAATGCGTCTTGAAAAGGCCTTCGGTCAGTGGCGCACGCGCATCCTGACTCGCGATATCGGCCGCGAAGATTTTGTGTTTACAGTGCTCTGACCAGGTTTGAGCGACCAACTCCCACTCTGCGCGATTGAGGCGGCGTTGCATGCGAGCTTCCTCGGCACGAATGGCCTGCATTTCTTCGGGAGAGAACTCGAGACCGATCGACACGGGATCTTCGATGGCATCGAACGATGTATCCGCGGCGCGTGCTGAGACTTTAGGAGTCAGTCGTTTTTGTTTCCACTCGTCGAGGTTTCCGGTCCATAGGTTTTCGATCGCGGGTTCGCGCCAGAGCATCTCGAGCGGCGCCTTAAGACGATCCGCCTCTTGCGGACTTGCACAAAGAATCCACGATTCAATTCGGAGTGCCGAGGTGGGACATTTCAAAAAACTTGCGAGCGATTGTTCCATCGGATGCACCAGCGCATCGTGATGTTGGCGAGCGACAATATGCGCCGAGGTGGAAAATTTTTCGAGCGGTGTCGCGTGAGGGAAAAGAATCTTCAGCTCTTCGAGCTTCTTCGAAGCCAAGCCTTTGAACGAGAGCACGTCAAAGGCCGAAAACTCCTTGCTATCGGTGATGAGACCGTGGGTTTCGTGAGGCAGTGCACGGCCCAAAAGCCAAACCGAGTAGAATTCGTTTTCAGGCATCATCGTCGACATCTCCGTTCACTTCAAAATATCGGCGCGCCACTCCACGAGACCCTTCCAGGGTGACTCGGCGAGGATAGAGGCGATCATTTTTGCGGCTTCCGGATAGTCCGTGCCGCGGCCCACGAGATACGCAAGACGTCCCGTGAGGCTTGAGGTTCTGAAAAATGCTAAGTCTCCGCCGACGCGCGGTTGCCACGTCGGGAGCTTCACGGGCAAACAGGATTTCGGATATTCGGGGTGGACCAGCGCAAGACACAGCGTCTTTTGCGCAGTCTCCTCAGAAATTTCTTCCGGTAGCGACGAGAGACTCAGCTGTCCGAGACTGCGCGCAACGCTTAGCGATTCGGGCCAGAGCAGAACAAGTGCTTGCGTTTCGGGATCGCCGAAGCGCGCGTTGTACTCGATCAGCACCCAACTCTTGCGTTTGTCCTTCATAGCTCCGAGATAAATGACGCCGCGATAGGGAGTCCCGCGTTTTTCCATCTGCTCGGCGGTCTTCAAAGCCCAGCCACGGAAAATCTCGAGGTCCTCCGTTTTAAGCTTGGGATGCGGCGAGAGTGCGCCCATGCCTCCGGTATTGGGTCCGTGATCGCCCTCATGTCGGCGCTTGAAGTCTTGGGCGCTGCCTAAGTAGCGCGCCGTCACGCGGCCCCACGCGTCGCGTTCGATGTTGAAAAATACCGAGGCCTCATAACCTTCGCAACGTTCCTCGAGATGGAACTCGATTTCCTGCGATTTCAGTTCACGCACTTGGGTTTCAAGTTCAGGCCACGTGTCGAAAAGAAAAACACCTTTACCCGCCGCAAGTCCGTCCATCTTAAGAACCGGAGGACGGCCCGCGGGATCAAAGTCGGAAAGATGCTTGTCGAAATGGGGCGAACGAATAGCGGCGTCGTCGGCGACTTCGCGACCAAAATGTTTCGACCATTCCAGACGGCTCGCCGCTTGCGAAGGACCGACCGCCCAAACGCCTTGGGCTCGAAGAGTATCGGCTACCCCGCTCGCGAGATCGGCATCCATACCCACGAAGGTCATGTCGGCTTGCGCCGCATCGGCGACGACGTCACAGCCCTCTTTTTCGAAGCGCCACGCAAGCGCGGCTTCGCGACCGCCGCTCCCGATGATATGCACCTTCGGTTTCTGGCCTTCACCCCTAAGCACGGAGAGCAGCGTCTGTGATCCGACGCCCGCGACGAGCTCCGCAAGACCTCGATAGATGCGCGAGAGCGCGTCGAGACGCCAGGCGCCAAGACGCGGAGCACGCGAGAGACCGTTCTTCCAGTCGTCCCCACCCGCCGACTTACGACGGCTCACGTCGTCGAACCAGGGCGTCTGACGAAGCCAGAAACGAAGCAGTTCCTTGGACAGTGGAACGGCATCGAAACCTTTCAACGTAAGACGAATTTCATCGGGCGTGATCGCATCGACCAGAAAAATCTTTCCGGTCACAGGATCAAAACCCGTTTCGAATTTCGCGTCCCAGATCTCGAGCTCACGACTCGCGAACATTTCCTTGAGTTCCTGGCCCACGTGCAACACGAAGGCTTCGAGATTCTCGATCTTGAGACCCACAGGACAAAGTGTGGCTGCTTCCTCGCGGTCGAGCGCGCGATCCTGGGCTTCGAGCTTCGTGGTAAAGTCGACGCTCGGGGTTTTGAAACGCGTTCCGACCTTGAAACGTTCGGGGTCTTTTTTTACGAGGCTCGAGCCGACTGGCACGCCCCATCTGACGATGATCTCGAGGGGCACGAAAGACAGCTCATGGATACTTGTGTCGATACGCGGGTGCGTGACTCGACGTTGAACGAAGACGTCATAGGCTTTGGAAAGCTCCGAGTCGTAGGCTTGGGGGATGCCGCGAGCGGCAAGATGATCGGCTACCGCGCGCGCGAAAAGCGAGAGCGCTTCGGAGCGACCGGGGATCTCTTCAGCAAGCGCACCCACGTCAAAGACGGAAATACGCCCGCTGAAACGGAACGCTAAATGGCGAGGCTCCGCTTCGATCTCATAAATGTCCTTGTTTGATCCGTGCGCGAGTAGTTTCATACTCTCAAGGCCTCGCCTCGCTGAGCGCGGCGCTCGGAAAGAAAGCGATCGAAGCTCGGTCCCGCGGAAGGATAATCGCCATCAAGGCATGCCGAGCAGAGATCGCCCGTACCAAGGGCTTTTTTGAGCCCCGCTATCGAGAGATAGAAAACATTGGCGACACCGAGGCTCTTAGCGATGCCGATATTGGATCCAGCTTGGGCCGCTACGAGTTCCTCCGCATCCGGAAAATCGATGCCATAATAACAGCCGTGACGAATTGGGGGACAGGCCGACGCAAGCGAGACGCTGGTCGCGCCCGCTTCCTTTAAGCGTTTTGCCATCAGGCGAGACGTGTTCCCGCGTACGACGGAATCATCAACGAGCAGGATGCGCTGACCCTTGACCTCGGGACCGATGAGAGAAAGTTTGGTCTCGAGCGCTTTCAGGCGACGCGCTTGTGTGGACAAAATAAAGGTGCGCGAAGCATAAGGGTTCTTCACGAGGTACTCGCGGTAGGGAACGCGCAACGTTTCCGCGACGGCGATCGCTGCGGCTCGCGAGGTCTCCGGCACGGGAACCACGTAATCGAACGGGGCATCTTCGTTCTTTTGAGTCGGAAGTTCGCTCAAAATTTCGATGCCGAGCTGTCGTCCCATCGAGAAGCGATGACGATAGGTACTCAATCCCGCGAATTCCGATTGCGGCGACGAGAAGTAGACAAGTTCGAACATGCAGAAGCGCTCGCTCTTGTCGGCGGAGAATTGCGTCCGTTTTTCTTCAACGCTGCCGTCAGGTGAGACGCGGACCCAAGCTCCGGGTTCTACCTCGCGAAGGGTGCCGGTCTTGCCGAGTTCGGCTTCGACTTCGAAATCCTTGAGAAAGTTCAGTGCGCTCGTCTCGGACGCGAGTACGACGATATTCTCGGACTCGTAGATGAAAAGGGGACGAATTCCGTAGGGATCGCGGAACCCAAAAAGTTCGCCTTCCTCGGTGAGACCAACGACGGCATACGAACCTACGAAATCTTTATGAAGGCGCTCGATGGTTTCCGCAAACCCGAGTTCGAGCTCAAATCGCAAAAAGAACTGTTGAAGGACTTCAAGATCGGATTCCGAATCGCAAATGAGCGAGTGTCGCTCTTTGAGTTCGGAGGTATTGACGATATTTCCGTTGTGCGCCATCGCGAGTCGCGGTGCACCTTTTACGAAAGGCTGAACCTCGGCAACGCCGCCGAGTCCCGTCGTCGCGTAGCGCGTGTGAGCCACGAGCGCGATCGATTCGGGAAGGTGCGGCCACTCTTTTAGCGCGACATCCACGTGACCAAGGCCGCGCAGACTTTCGAATCTTCCCTCCCGGGGAAGAACGGTCATACCCGCGGCGTCCTGTCCCCGATGCTGGAGTCTCAGGAGCGCAGACCTCGCGATTTCGGTGGCGCGCGCGTTGAGAACCGGGTTCTTGATCTTAATTCCTAGCACTCCGCACATGGCGTTGACTCCTTGTTAGGCTTTACGGGCTTTGTCGAGAACGGTTCTGAGTTTAAGTTCGGATCCTTTGAGAATACGCGCCCGGATTTTTTCGGGCGTCATGTTGTCGGGAAGCATTTTCTTCTCCGACAAAACGTCGATGAGATCGAGACCCTTGGCTTCGGCTTCGCGAGCACCTTCGCGAACCTTGGAGTGCGCGTCTTCGACCCCCTTGAGTGTCAGTCCGACATAAAGAGCTTCGGCATAGACGCTACCGCCCGCACTTTTGATGTTACGAGCCATATTCGCGTTGTGAACTTCCATGCGCGGCAACACGCGGTTGAGACGATGAACCATAAGATAAAGCACGGCGAAGAATTCGATATAGAAGCGACCCGACGCCGAGTTCGTGAGATCGCGTTGGTGTTCGGTGACCATATCGATTTGCAGAAGCTGCAAACGTGTCTGCAAGACTTTGTAGAGGCTACAGATGTGTTCAAAATTCCACGGATTGCGTTTTTGCGGCATTGTTGACGATCCGACTTGTCCGGGCGCCATGCCTTCAGAGATTTCGGCAATCTCTGAGCGCGCCAGATGACGAAGATCGCCGGCAAGCTTTGCGATCACCGACCCTACGACGTACATGTCCTGCGCGAGGTTTACGACGTCTTCGGGAGGGAGAATCTGCGACGAGGCATAGGCGGGCTTAAGACCCAGACGTCCAAGGAACGTCTTTTCGAGTTCGAGAGGATTATCGACGAGCAGCGACGTGGCTTGGTAACCGCCGATGGCACCCGAAGATTGACCGCGTAGGTTTTCGACCGATCCCTTGATACGGATTTCCTGATCGAGAATGCGATCCAAGGATTCGCTGAAGAGCAGACCGAAGAGACTGGGCACCGCCCACTGTCCGTGCGTACGTCCTACTTGCGGCGTGAGCGCATGAAGTTCCGTGCGACGCAGAAGCTCTTTCTTGAGAAGAACCAGCTGCGGGAAGAAGTCCTTGGTCATGAATTCCTTGAGACGCCAGCGGCTCGCAGTATCGACGGTATCGAAAGACGTGAGTCCGACATGCACCCACTCCGCCGCTTCTTTGAGACCCGCCTTTTTGAGACGAGCGGCGATCGCTTCGACGAGTGCGCGCGTCGCATGCTGAGTCGTGCGTTCGATCTCAGTGATCTCATCTTGCGAAATGTCCTTCAGAGCGGCGTCCAGAACTTCTTCCGTAAACGTTTCTTTGAGGAAGCCGCGCGCTTTTAGCTCCAAAAGCCAAACTGTTTCGACTTTAACCTGAGCCTTGAGCATGAACTCTTCGGAAAGCGTTTCGGGAAGTGTCTCGAGATAGCGGGTGTCGAGGGGGCTGAACATGTCTGATCGTCTCCTAGAATTTTTTTTCTGCAAAACCGAATTCGAAAAAGTTGTGTTTAAGACGCAATTCGCGGCTCGAGAGATTGAGGTCATCTTTCGAGATCGAGGATTTCAGAACGGAGGTCCACACACGTGGTAGCCACCGCTGTTCGACGGCACGGACCTGGCGACGAGCTTCGTCCTCGTCCCAACGGGGGTCGATCGCGACAGGTTGCTGGAACACGATCGCTCCGCCGTCGAGTTTTTCGGTGACCATATGCACACTGAAGCCGCTCACGGGCACCGTCTCCCATGCGAGACGCTGAACCTTGTGGTCGAGACCGGGAAACGAAGGCAGCATCGACGGATGCGTATTGAGAACAGGAAAGGGACAACGCTCCAGAAAATTTGCGGAGAGGATCCCGAAGAAACCGCAAAGAAGAATAACGCCATCTTTGATCTGTTTCTTTTCGATCCAGTCGAGGACGAAAGGTTCGAACTGTTTTTTTTCAAGTTCGTAGACGGGCGCTTTTTCGAGCACCTGTCGAGC
>JBDSDI010000206.1:0-5276 GCA_039920645.1 Bdellovibrionota bacterium
TGTGTCGGCGCAGATGGTGCTCGTCGATCAGAGACCAGGCTCGTTGCTCTCGATGCAGCTGGATCAGATCCTGGCCGAGATGAAGAACCGGGGTGTTGCGCTTAACGATTCCGAAGAAATCCTGAAGCACTTGAGGGATCACACCGAAGACTACTATTCGAGTTTTGGCGCCAACACATTACGGGGAAACCGCTCAAAAGAACTCGCCGATCATCCGCAAAAGCTAAGTCAGGAGGCCGAGAAAATTTTCTCGTCTCACCTCGACGAAAAAACCTCCGGCGGGGTCTGGCCGATGCCCGATACACGCCCGCTTCTTCCTTTCGAGCATTATCTGGCCGATCCCAAAGATACGATGTGTTTCCAGAATGCGATGCTCGCCAGTCTTCTGCTGCAGCGTCTGAAGATCCCGCACCGTTTTCGGACCGGATCCGCGAGCTTCAATAAGCCGTCTTACGAGATCAACGGGCACACCCTCATTGAACTCACGGATGGTCGGATTTTGGACCCGACCTGGAATTTCCTCAAATCAATCAAGCGTGACACCAAGCATCCGAAATGGGTCAAAGGCGATACCTGGTGGTGGATGCCGCACGACCACTATCCTTTCGTGGTCCTGGACGGGGAATAGCGCCGGAGAACCCGCCTTCTGATTTTTTAGGCAAGGTTTCGGATTTCAAGGACTAAGCCTAAACTAGTCGGGTGAGAGCACCTGAAATACGACTTGATCTCGAAGCGCTGAAGGCGAACTTCGAGTGGCTCTCACGGAGCCCCGATCCCGCGCGCGCGCATCTCCCGCTGATGCCGGTCGTGAAGGCCGATGCCTACGGTCACGGCGCTGTTATCATCGCGCGATGTCTCGAATCCGCTTTTGACGAAAAGCGAATGCCGTTTCTGTGCGTTGCGCGCTGGTCGGAGGCCGAGGAACTCCGCAAAGCGGGAGTCAGGCGCTCGATCCTCGTCTTGAGCCAGTTCAGCTCCGAAGAAATTTCTTCGAAGCCGCTCGCCGATATCTCACTTTTGGTGGCGACTCCTCAGGATCTGAAGATCCTCGAGAAAATCGGCGCTTCGGCGCGCGCGGCTCTTCGCGGCGTTCATGTTCATTTCAATACCGGCATGAATCGTCTCGGTTTCCCGCACGCCATCCTCAACGCGGAGCTTGAAGCCGTGCTGTCTTCGCTCGTGGAGATGTCACTCAAGATCGAAGGTTTCTCCACGCATCTCGCGCGGTCCGAAGAAGATCCCGAAGTTTTCACCGAGACCCAAGTGGCGCGTTTTGACGCCGTCCTGGCGACTGTCGATTCGGTTTGGAAAAAGAGCTGGGGCGCTTTCCCGGCCCTTGTCCATGCCGCGAATTCCGCGGGCCTGTTGAGACGTCTGGGATCACGTATGACCGCGGGACGGCCGGGGCTTTTCCTTTGGGGAGTGCATCAAGACACCGAAACGCTTCAGCGTCTTGGGAAGGAATTTCCCGATTTGAAACTGAGACCGGTGCTCGGCATGCGGTGTTCGTTGCGCGAAGTGTTCTGGGTGGAGAAAGGCGAGGGCGTCAGTTACGGCCATCGTTACGTCGCACCTTCGCGTCGCCTCGTAGGGATCTTAAACTTCGGATACGCCGACGGTCTCGCGAGATCGCTCAGCCGCGAAGACGGAGATCCCGCGCCCCTCAAATTCTGGATCGAAGGCGAGGCCGCTCCCATTCTCGGCACTGTCACTATGGATATGGTACTCGTCGATCTCACCGATCATTCGCGCGGCGCCCAGATTCTCGCAAAAATGCATTCCTCCGAATCGGTGATCTGGGCTGAGTGGATCGGTGGAGCTCAACCGGTTGAGCTCCATGCGAGCGCTCTCGGAACGATCAGTTACGAGATCCTCTGCGATCTTTCACGCCGCGTAAAAAGGGAGCCTCTCGATGCTTAAACGAATCGCGTCGCTCGGACGTTTCTCGATCTTCGTATGGGATTCTTTACTCTGGCTCTTCCGCAAGCCGATGCGCTGGCGACTGATCACCGACGAAATGCTTTTCATCGGCAACGAAAGTCTTTTCATAGTTTCGCTCGCGGCGTTCTTTATTGGCGCCGTTTTCGCCTATCAGAGCTGGCTCGCGTTCGTCATGGTCGGCACTGATTCCATGGTCGGCGCGACGGTCTCTCTCGCTCTCGTTCGCGAAATGGGTCCCGTCATGACGGGACTCGTCGTCACAGGACGCGCGGGTGCCGCGATTGCGGCCCAGATCGGTAACATGCGCGTCACCGAACAGATCGATGCTCTCGAGGTCATGGGAATTTCTCCGAAACAGTACCTCGTTTCGCCGAAGCTCGTGGCGGGTACGCTTTCTCTACCGCTGCTGACGGCGATCTTCGGCATGGTCGGCAATCTCGGCGGCTATGTAGTCGCGGTGTGGATCTGTGGCGTCGATCCCGGCATCTATATTTCCAAGCTTAAGTTCTATATGGATCCCTGGGATTTCTATCACGGGCTCATCAAGTCGGGGTTCTTCGGATTCCTTCTGACGGCGATCGGATGTTATCAGGGCTACCGCGCACGCAACGGAGCCGAGGGCGTCGGCAAGGCGGTCAACGGAGCCGTCGTCGATTCCTTCATCGTGATTCTGATCCTGGATTATTTCCTCAGTATCCTCATCCCGACCGGCGTGAGAGTCCAATAGGAGCGGGCGATGGCGAACGAAGAAATCGAAATCGAGTTCAAGGATATCTGGAAAAAATTCCCCAGTTCCAAAACCCCCACGCTTGCGGGCATGAGTTTCCAAGTCAAAAAGGGCACGATTCACGTTCTCTTGGGTCATTCAGGCGCGGGCAAGTCCGTCACGCTCAAACATCTGTTGGGACTCGTTGCGCCCGACAAAGGTGAAGTCATCGTGAAGGGTCAAGATATTGGCAAGTACGGCGATGTCGAACTCACAAAGTTCCGGCGTAACTACGGAATGCTTTTTCAGAATTCGGCGCTTTTCGACGGTCTAAACGTCATGGACAACGTGGCCTTCCCTTTGCGCGAGCACAACAAAAGCCTGTCCGAGGCGGACGTTGTTCACCGTGTCGAAGAGCTCTTAGCCAGCGTGGACCTCAAGGACGTGATCGACAAGATGCCGAGCGAGCTATCGGGCGGCATGCGCAAACGGGTGGGACTGGCGCGCGCAATCGCACTGGGTCCTCAGATCCTGCTCTTTGATGAACCGACGACGGGTTTAGATCCCGAGACGTCGCGTGTGATCGACGATCTCATCGTCAGCACGACCCGTAGATTGAAGGCGACATCGTTGATTATTTCCCATGATATCAACGCCAGCCTACGCATTGCGGATTTTGTGAGTATGATATGGGAAGGCAAAATTATTGAGACGGCCTCGCCGGCGGATTTCGTGAAAAGCAAAGATCCCGTCGTGAGCCAATTTCTCAAAAGTGCCGGAGTGAACTCGTAGGACGCGGGAAATTTATGAAGACACCAGCCAAAGGAATATCCAGAGAGCTTCAAGTCGGTTTCTTCGTTTTCATCGCTTTGCTTGTCATTGCGGCATTTTCCTTCCGGATCACCGACACCCCCATTTTCAATTCGGGCACCCGAATCACCGCCTACTTGGACGATGCCACGGGGCTCTTCAAGAAGTCGAAGGTCAAGATGGCCGGTATTGATATCGGTCTCGTGACCGACATCCGCCTGAAAGGTGGACGCGCTGAGATCGAACTCACAATTAACAACGGGGTCGAGATTCCAGAAGGAGCGCAAGTCGTTCCGCGTCCTCTCGGTATCTTGGGCGACAAATTTCTCGAAATCGCTCTTCCTGCTGACGGAACTCCTCCTACGCCGTCTGCGCCCGAGGCCAAGCCTGCGGAAGGAACGTCATCGTGGCTGGAAAAATTACCCGATCTCATATGGCCTTCGGCCTACGCGCAGGCATCCTCTCCAACCGGAAAGGCGCGCGCGAACGGGGACAAGACGCTGTCCGAAGGCGACGTCATTCCTGCCGTCAACTCCGGCGCGACGATCGACGATCTCACCAAGCAGATGAGCGACATCGGCAAGGATCTCAAGATCATCTCGTCGAGTATTCGCAAACTCGTCGAAGGCAAGGAAGTTGATTCGCCGATGGGACGAACGCTCCGCAATACCGAGCAACTCACCGCGAACCTGAACAAGGTCATCGCCGAAAACCGTAACGATATGAGAAAAATCACGTCCTCTCTCGCGAAGCTTGCGGAGTCACTCGAGGACGTCACGAACGACAAATCCAAATCCGGTCTCGGCAAGGATATCCAGAAGCTCGCCAAGTCTGCGGATAGACTCGCGGAGACGGTAAAAAACATCGAGAGCATCACCTCCAAGATCGACAAGGGCGAGGGTACGCTGGGCAAACTCGTGAACGACCCGACAACGGCGTCGGAATTCAATAAGTCTCTGCTGACGCTCAATTCTGCGCTCGATCGCGCCGAGCGCACTCGCATTTATCTCGAAGCGGTTCCGGAGTACAATCTGACCGCCAAAGCGATGAAGACCTACGTTGGACTTCGTCTCGCACCTCGCGACAACACTTCCTACATCGGACAGATCGTCGTGCGTCCCGAAGGCACGACGAAGACGACCATCACGCGGACGACTGTGGACAACGGGCCTACGACGGTGACCCGGAAAGAAGAACAGAATCCATCGGGTCTCGCATTCTCGATCCAATACGAAAAACGTTTTTGGACCAGCGGCGTTCGGGTCGGACTTTTCGAGACCACGGGCGGGGCCGCCATCGATCAACATTTCCTCGATGATACTCTGCGCCTGAGCTCTGAGATTTACGATTTCAAAGCGGGCCAAAATCCCAATCTCAAGTTCACCGTTGCCATGAAATTCATGGGTATATTCGTTGTTCAAGGTGGTATCGAACGTGCCATGGACAACACTCGCTACGGATTCATCGGCGCGGGTCTGAGTTTCTCGGATGAAGATCTTAAGACCGTGCTTCTCTTGCCGGGAGTGCCTTGATGTCGAAAGACCCCAAGAATCCCGATACCGAGGAACAAACGGAGTCCCAGGAGATTACGGGGACCCTGACCGATCTCGGTTACCAGGAGAGCAGCGCGAGTTCCGAAGCCACCCTCAAAAGACTTCTGGGTTCTAAACCCATCAAGAATCAGACCCAAAGCAAAGTGCTACTGATGCCGGAAAAAATCTCTCTTCGCTCCGAGCTTCTTAAGTCGGACAGAATCGATGAAGCGCGTTTTTCGGAGCGCGCGATCTGTTTGCTCGGGCCTTACGATCGTTCGATCGTG
>JBDSDI010000207.1:0-7561 GCA_039920645.1 Bdellovibrionota bacterium
GAAGGCTTTCATACCGGCCGCGGTATTTTCGTCTTTCGTATACCAGTATCCGATGAGGAGATACGAACAAAGGCCGACTCCCTCCCAGCCCATGAAGATACCGACCAAGTTCGAAGAGAGAACGAGAACGAGCATCGCGGAAAGGAAGAGGTTCAAGTATGCGAAGAAACGGAAGGGACTTTCTTCTTCTTCCATGTATCCCATCGAGAAGACATGGATGAGCGTTCCGATGCCGGTCACGACGAGAAGCATGAGACCGGAGAGCGGAGTGTATTCGAGCCAGAAGGGGACGTTGATGCGCCCGACGCTGAACCAGAGGAACCATTTATCGGTAATGAAACCGACGTCCTCCGAGAAAAGCCCATAGCGTCCCACGACCGTGAGGCTCACGAGGAAGGCGAAGAGTGCGGCACAAGTTCCGATGATTCCGGCGACTTTAACGTTTTTCGAGCGGACGACGAGGCCGTTCAGGATTGCTCCCAAAAGTGGGAAGAGAATGATCCATCTAAGAAGAGAGGTACTGGCTCCGGTAAATGCTTCGTCCATGAATCATCCTTTGAGAAGACGGAAGTCGTCGAGTTCAACCGAACCCGACTGGCGGAAAAGGGAAACGAAAAGAGAAAGAGCGAGCGCAGCTTCAGCCGCCGCGACGAGGACGATCAAGAGCACGAGTGACGAGCCTTGCGCATTATGATGGTAACTCGAGAAGCAGACGAGACAGAGGTTCACTCCGTTAAGCATGAGCTCGAGACACATGAGCGCGATGATGCCGTTGCGTCGAGTGAGAAATCCGAGGATTCCGACCGAAAAAAGTGCGATTCCAAGGCCGACGAGAAACTGAATCTGAGAGATCATGGCTTGTCCGCTCCCTTACGTTCGCTAAGCATGTTCTTTTTGCCAAGAACGACGACGCCCATAACTGCCGCCAGAAGAAGCAGCGCAGTGGCTTGAAAAGGAATCATGTATTTGGATAGAAGCTGCATCGAAATTTCTTCGGGAGCCTGGCCCAAACTTTCGCCGACGTCGCCAAGCGAAGGAATCGCTCCGAGGTTTTTCAGGATCGGAAGCACGCTAAGGATCGCGGCGACAAAGAAGACGATGCTACAGATCGTTCCGATCACGTAGGTCGGCGAACGACCGGGGACGCGTACGTGAGCGGGTCTCAAATCAAGAAGCATGACAATGAATACGATGAGGACCGAGATCGCGCCCGCATAGATCAGAATCTGCACAACGCCGACGAAATGCGCGCCGAGCGAAAAGTAAAGCAGTCCCGTTGTGAAGAGCGTCGCCATCAGCGAGATTGCGTTGACGATCGGATTACGGCCGAGAACCACGAGGAGACCCGTAGCCAAGGTGATCGCACCAAGGATCCATTGAAGAATTGTAGGGCTCTCGTTCATACTCAGGTGCCTCTTCTTAAGATGTAAGTAACGATCATCGTGCCAATCGCGTTTGCGACGCCGATCGGGAGCAGCATCTTCCAGCCCAAATCCATGAGTTGGTCGTAGCGGAAGCGAGGAAGCGTCCAACGAACGTGGACGAAGATCCACATGAAGAAGCAGATTTTAGCGACGAGGCTCGCGAACTGCAGAAGCACCGTAACGGCGCTGGCTGCGGTGAGAACCAGACCATGATTAAGGAAGAACTGTCGGAGAGCTTCTTCGGATACAAAGGGGATGTTGTATCCGCCGAGGAACAGAGTCGCGAGGAAGGCCGAGGCCGCGACCATCGCCGCGTACTCTCCGAGCATGAACATTCCGAAGGTCATACCGGAATATTCGGTGTGATAACCCGCTACCAATTCCGATTCGCCTTCCGGCAAGTCGAAGGGAAGACGGTTCGTTTCCGCGAAAGCGCAGATCCACAGGACGATGAAGGCGATCGGTTGAAGCGCAGCGCCCCAGGCCGGCAATCCGCCGCCCGCTTCTTGAAGCTTCACGATTTCGCGAAGATCGAGCGTTCCATACGTCATCACGAGCGAGACCATCGAGATCCCGATCGCGATTTCGTAGCTGATCATCTGCGAGGCGGCGCGAAGACCACCCATCAGTGAGAACTTATTATTGGATGCCCAACCTGCAGTAAGAACCGAGTAAACATGCAGACTCGTGATCGCAAGGAAGAACATGAGTCCGACGCGAACGTCGAAAGCTTGGAACGCGTATTCCGTTCCGCCGATGTTCACGGAGCCACCAAGCGGAATCACGATCATGGCAATAAAGGGCGGAAGCACCGCGAGAGCGGGGGCCATCACGAAAAGGACCTTGTTCGCCTTTCTCGGAATATTCGCTTCCTTGAATATCATCTTGATCGCATCCGACATGGGTTGCATAAGTCCAAAGGGTCCGACGCGGTTCGGACCCGAACGACGCTGCATCCACGCGGCCGCGCGACGCTCAACGATAAGCATGACGGGAATCCATGTCAGAAGAAAGGCACAGAGGAAAGCGATAATGACGGTCGACCAGATGAGCTGATTCATTCGCGTTGCGTCCTTACCTATTCATCTGCCGAGCGCGAATGCTTTCCATCAGCGCAGCCATTTGTCCCGAAACCTTCGGTGCGACCGCAGCGACTTCGCTATCCGGACGCGCGATGGCCTCGAACTCGGGACGGAATTTTTTGAGCATGGAATCGACGGGCATCGCCATCGCATCCGCGAGAACGCAGATTGTGCGACCTTGCATGTTCGCGCAGGCATCGATGAGTTTATCGATATCGCTGACGGCGCCCTGTCCTTGGCAAAGACGTTTCATCATCGCGTAGACCCAACGCGTGCCTTCGCGGCAGGGAACACATTGTCCGCAAGATTCGTGGGCGTAGAAACGCGCCGTACGCATCGCCATTTCGGGAATCGAGCGACGATCGTCCATGACAATCACCGCGCCGCTGCCGGCCATCGACTTCGCCGCCGCTAAAGAATCGAAATCGAGACCGACTTCGAACTCTTCCGCTTTGAGCAGTGGAGACGAAGAACCGCCGGGATAGCAGGCTTTAAATTTACGCCCGGGCAAAGGTCCACCGCAAATGTCGTTGAGGAGCACGGAGAGTTTCGTGCCCACGGGAATCTCGTAGAAACCGGGACGCTGAACATCGCCCGAGACGCAAAGAAGCTTCGTGCCGCCCGCGCGCGGAGTGTTCTGGCCGAGCGCCATGTACCAAGCCGCACCGTTGTTCACGATGCCGGGAACGCTCGCAAGCGTTTCGACGTTGTTGACGACGGTAGGCCCACCGAAGACGCCGCTTACGGCGGGGAACGGAGGCTTGAGTCGCGGTTGACCGCGATCTCCTTCGAGAGATTCGATCAGACCCGTTTCTTCGCCGCAGATGTAGGCGCCAGCACCGGGATGAACCGTAATGTCAAAATCGAGGCCGGAACCGAAGATGTTCTTACCAAGATAGCCCGCTGTGTAAGCCTCTTTGACAGCGTGTTCTAAACGCTCGATTGCGAGACGAAGTTCGCCGCGAACGTAGATGTAACCCGTCTTCGCGTTGACCGCCACAGCAGCGGTGATCATCCCTTCGATAAGGCGATGAGGAAGATGTTCCATAATCTGACGATCTTTGAAAGTTCCCGGCTCGCCCTCGTCGGCGTTGACAACAAGGTAAACGGGCTTGACGGAATTTTTCGGAATGAAGCTCCACTTCATTCCTGCAGGGAAGCCCGCGCCGCCGAGACCGCGAAGACCAGAATCTTTCACCAAGGCGATGATGTCATCTGGCTTCATGGTGACGGATTTGCGCGCGGACACGTAGCCCCCGAGTTTTTTCTCGAAGACGTCCAGGGTCCAGGATTTCGCTTCGTCGAAACCCGCGAGAATGACGCGTTTTTCGAGAGGATGTGCGGGAGTCATCTTTTGGGTCACATGTCACCGCCTTGAGCGATACGCTCGTCGTAGGACGCAAGCGCTAGCCGATCGTGTTTAAGATCGTCGACGAGACGCTTCACCTTCTCGGCATTGAGACATTCGTGATAATCCCAGACGTTCACTTGCAGCATGGGTGCGGTCGAGCAGCTTGCCAAACATTCGGCGCGCTCGAGCGTGAAGAGTCCGTCGGGAGTCGTCTCGCCGCACTTGATGGCGAGCTTGTCTTCAAGGATCTTAATGAGTTCGTCGGAACCCGCCAGGTAGCAGCTCAAGTTATGACAGACCTGAAGGACATACTTGCCCTTCTTATCGAGCTTGAACATCGAGTAGAACGATGCCACTTCGCGGATACGCGCGGGGCTCAGCTCCATACGGGACGCGACGTACTCGATCGCGTCGGGCGAAAGCCAACCGTGCTCTTCCTGAACATGGTGCAGGAGGGGAAGCAGGATCGCATCGCGACGCGGATAGCGCGTGCAAAGCCACTGAAATTTTTCTTCAACCTTAGGAGAAAATGCGTAAGACATTTCAGTCCTCCACGCCTTTGACGACGGTGTTGCCGAACGGATCGAAGATCCCTTCGTTGCCGTCTTCCTCAACCACGTAGTCCTGACGGTAATCGGCAATGAAGTCTTTGCGTAGCGGTGATCCGACGAATTGAGGAGGCAGCAGAATTCTTCTCATATCAGGATGGCCATCGAAATGAATTCCGTACATGTCGTAGACTTCGCGTTCGAGCCAGTTCGCTCCCAGCCAAAGGTCGGTGATGGTGTCGGCCTTGGGACTGATGACTTCCTCGAGGGGCACAATGACCGCGCAACGTATCCGCTGGGTCATAGAAATGAGCTCGTAAACCATATGGAAGCGTGGAGTTCCGGGCGCATTATCGAAGGCCGTGAGGTCGGCGAGATGCTCGAAGGCGCCTTGCGGCAGCGTTTTCAGCGCCTTGAGAAGTGAATGCGCATGCTCTTTGACGACGCTGATCTCGAGTTCGCCAGGAGCGGACTCGCGCTCGGAGAGGATGTGTCCGGCGAATTGCGTTTTGATTTCGTGGTACCAGACGGGCGTTTCCATTATCGCTCCCATTCGATCGCTTTGACTTTGAGCTCGTACCAGATGCCGAGCACGAAGAAGAACATGAAGAACCCCATCAACGCGAGAATGATGGGTCCGACGACGATGAGCTGCTTCCACGCCAAAGCCACGGGAATGAGAAAGGCCGCTTCCAAATCGAAGAGTAGAAAAAGGATGGCGACAAGATAGTACTTGATACTGATGCGGTCACGCGAGGTTCCCGAAGGAGGCATGCCACACTCGTAGGTTTCAATCTTCGGACCGGAGAGGCGGCTTGGGCCCATGAAATACGCAATGAAGAGCATCGCGCACGCAATGCCGGCCGAAAAAACCAGCATTACGAGAATGGGTGCGATTGTTTCGGATCCGCTCATTTTTTAAGCCTCAACTTTTGCATTGAACACGTCGGCAGGCTTAGCCCGCAAACACGCTCAGCATGTCATGAACAAGTTTCATCAGAGGTTCCCAGTAAAGACCGAGAACGAGGTTGGGGACGGCCAGCAGAACAATAAATACTTGGCTCGAACGCGACTCGAACGGCGTCTTCCCTTCGGGGAAAGGCAGTTGAGGAGCTTCGAGGATCATCGCTTTCGCGATTTTCACGTAATAGTAGAGCGAGATAACGGAGTTGAGACCCGCGATCAGCGCCAGTCCGTACATCTCGCGGCCCAGAACGGCGTTGAAGAGGTAGAACTTTCCGATAAACCCCGCGAAGGGAGGAAGTCCCGTCAGCGAGAACAAGAAGATCGACATACAGATCGCATAGAGAGGACGACGCTGAACAAGTCCTTTGAAATGCTGAAGATCGTCCCCACCGAGGGTGTCGCTCACTTTGGATGCGACCCAAAAGGCTCCTACGTTCATCATGCAGTAAACGACCACGTAGAACATAATCGCGGCGAGACCTGCCGAGGTCTGAGTCGTGAGACCCATGAGCATGTAGCCCGCGTGCGCGATGGACGAGTAAGCGAGGATACGTTTTACGGATGTTTGTCCAATCGCGGCCAAGTTGCCCATGAACATCGTGAAAACGCTCGAGATGAGCAAGAGCTGTGTCCAATTGAAGGCCTCGGTGACATGAAATCCGAGAACAGTAGGATCGAAATTATTTGCGATCGCGAGCGTCGATCCTTCGATGTTGCGACCGAAACCGACCACGAAGAAACGAATCGCGAGTGCGAGACCAGCCGCTTTAGGGGCTACGGAGAGAAGTGCCGAAACCGGAGTCGGAGCACCTTCGTAAACGTCTGGGGTCCACATGTGCATCGGAGCGGCGGAAATCTTGTACCCAAGACCCGCAAATGACATCAGAACGCCGACCCAAAGAAGCAAGGGCGCGGTGGACGAGGGATTCGTCGCGAAAAATTCGCGCAGACCCGTCAGTGTGTATTGCCCGGTAACACCGAAGACCAAGCTCATGCCGAAGATCATGATCGCCGAAGCCATCGATCCGTAGACGACGTACTTCATCGAAGCTTCGACGGATTTGCTGTTCTCGCGGCTGAAACCGGCGAGCGTGTAGCTCAGGATCGAAACCGTTTCGATGGCCAGGTAGATCATCAGGAAATGGTTCGCCGAAGCCATGAAGCAAAGGCCGGTCGAGAGCGCGAGCACGATCGAATAGAATTCGGGACGACGGTCCGCCTTGATTTCTTTGGAGCTGTAGCTGAGCACGAAGACCAGGGCGGTCGCGATAACGGCAAAGGCTCCGAAGAAAACCGAGAAAGGATCATGAACGATCATTCCCGAGAAGAGATCTTGGGCAGGCTTATGGCTCAGTGCCAGGAACAGTCCGAACGCAACGACGAGACTCAGCATGGACGTCCAGAACTGGAAGGCTTTGTTACGGACCCAGAGGCCCGCAACGAGGATGAAAAGACTTCCGAAAGTCAGGACGAGGACAGGACTGACGCCAAAAAGGGATCTCATATCAGTTGTAGACCTCAAGCAGCTTGCCGATCGTTTCGCGAACGAAGTTCAGCATCGGCTGGGGATAAACGCCGATGAGCAAACACAGGAAGCCGAGGGGACCGATCACAACCCATTCGCGGAAGGTCGGTTCGGGCAGGTGTTCTGCGGGAACCAAGGCTCCCGAGTGGTGATCTTTTTCGAGTGTGGTGTAAGGACCGAGGAACACGCGTTGAGCCATCCACAAGAGATAAGCTGCGCCGAGAACCACGCCGATCGAGGCGATCATTGTTTCAGTTTTGTAGGCCTGGAAGGCGCCGATGAAGACGAGCGCTTCGGAGATGAATCCGTTCAGACCGGGCAGACCTAGGCTGGCGAAGATCGCGACGGTCCATGCCGCCGTGATCCACGGAGCCTTCTGCGCGATACCGCCGAAGCCGGGCTGACCTTGGGGCGTGACGATGTAACGATGGTGCAGGCGATCGTAGAGCACGCCCACGAGCATGAACATCATCGCGGCAGACAAGCCATGGTTGAACATCTGCAGGATCGCGCCGGCCATCGCGTCGGGTTTGAAGACCGCGATACCGAGGATGCAATAGCCCATGTGACTCACGGAACTGTAAGCGACGAGTTTCTTCAAATCCGTCTGCGCCATCGCGCAGAGCGCGCCGTAGATAATGTTGATGAGTCCCAAAATCACCAGG
>JBDSDI010000208.1:0-6240 GCA_039920645.1 Bdellovibrionota bacterium
GATGTCATTCTCTCCGCTAAGCTCGAGGGAGAAGGTTTCAGTGTCGAGTGCCAAGCGCGGGGCTTCCCGGTTCTCGTCGAGGATTTTTTTAAGATCCTCGATCGAAGTCACGCGAATGAGCTCGAAGCGTCCGTCGCTGACGCCGGCATCCGCGGCGGCAGGAGCTTCGTCGCCGGTATCGGCACGATGCCGTTTCTCGACTTGTTCGACAAGGCGGTTGAAGCCCATTTTCGCAGAAAAGGCTTTGAGTTTTTCCCAGTCAGGCGTGTGGCGATTGAAGCGCGAAAGGTCTTTGGGGACCGGAGCCTCGTGCGAGAGGGTCACGAGTTCGAGTGAAAGCTTGATGAGGTCGATGTTCTCAGCGATCGCTTCGATCTTTTTGCCCTTGAGAGGATCTTCTTTATCGGTCGGTTTCTCTCCGCTCTGATGGCGCTCTACGGCCGCGGCGAGAATCGCCTCGAGCGACGTGTAGTACTGCATCAGTTGCATAGCGGTCTTGGGCCCTACCCCAGGCGCACCGGGAATGTTGTCGACGGAATCGCCGCAGAGCGCCTGCACCTGAGGAACAAGTTTCGGTTCGACGCCGAACTTTTCGAAGCATTCTTCGGTATGCGACCATTTCTGTTTCATTGTGTCCAAGCACCAGACGTTCGGACCGATGAGTTGCAACAGATCCTTATCGCCCGTGACGATTACGAACTTTTCGTCCGGATGCTGAGCGATCATGGTCGCGATGAGATCGTCGGCCTCAAAGCCAGGAGCGTCGAGTTGACTGATGCCGATGGCGTCCGTCCCGATCTTGCTATTCTCGAGTTGGAGGCCGAGATCTTCGGGTGGAGCTCCGCGATTGGCTTTGTAGGCCGGAAAGATTTTATGACGGAAGCCCTTTTCTTTTTGGTCCCAGAGGAGCACGCAGCGCTTCACCTCGTGCTGATCGAGAAGCGACTGCAGCATCTGCATGAAGCCAAAGGTCGCGTGCGTTGGAGTTCCGTCGGGAGCGGTCAGCGTGGGTTGAAGCGCGTAGTAGGCGCGAAAGATATAGCTTGAAGCATCGAGCAGATAGATCGCATCTTTGAAAAACTCTTTCGACGGACGTGCCATGGGGCAATTCATAGGTCGAAACGCGGGGATTGTCACATGCGAGGCATGGCCCTAGGATAATTCCATGAAATTCAAAGTTGGTGAATTCGAGGTCTGGACTCTGGAAACGGGACACTTCCGCCTCGATGGCGGAGCGATGTTCGGTCTTATTCCAAAATCGCTGTGGTCGCAAAAGCTCGAGCCCGACGCCCAAAATCGCATTCCCATGGGCCTCCGGAGCCTTCTCGTTAAAGGCCCCTCCTTTACTGCGCTCATCGACGCCGGCATGGGCACGAAATGGGGCGAGAGCGGAAAAAAGAATTTCGATCTCGAAGTGAAACCGTGGTCAGAGATCCTCGCCCCTACGGGCGTGCGGCCAGCGGATGTCGACCACGTGATCGCGACACACTTGCATTTCGATCATGTCGGCGGACTTACCGAATTCGGAGAAGACGGCAAAACTTTGCGTCCGGTTTTTACGCAAGCCGAACACTGGGTTTCAAAATCGAATTTCGATTTCGCGCGCGATCCAGGTCCCCGCGAGAAAGCCTCATATCGAAACGAGAATTGGGAGCCTTTGGAGAAATCCGGGCAGCTTCGTCTCGTCGACATCGCAGGCGCCGGCGACCCCCAGCCTCTTTTGCCAGGCCTCTGGGCAGAAACGAGCGATGGCCATACGATCGGTCAGATGATTGTGCATCTGCGCTCAGGTCGCGCCGACGGCAACGTCGTTTTCTGCGCGGACCTGCTACCTACGCAACATCATCTCAAAGAAACGTGGGGTATGGGATTCGACCTTCAGCCGAATGTTCTCCTTGCAGAAAAGCGTCGATTTCTGGAGAGCGCTGTGAGACACGACTGGGGTCTCGCGCTCGAGCACGACCCGCATCGCGCTCTTATTCACGTCGAAACATCGGGTTCAGCCTCGAGAGGCGGAAACGTTCAAGTTCGGCCAGAGAGCGCTCATCTCGAGAAGCCGTGAGATATTGCTGAAGGCCCCTCCGCTCCAAAATTCGATACCGTGCGAATAGTGATGCAGGACCGGAAACGGATCCGAATAGATCATGTTCTCGTCGAGATTATTTTCGCTCCAGATCGCCGGAAATGTTTTCAGAAAGGGACAAAAATCCCAAAGGATTGTATCGGGTCGAGATTTATCTTGGGTCTTGAGAGGCTCCGCGAAAAGTTCGAGCGTCTCAAACTGGAGTAGGCAACGGGTGGGATCTTTACCCGTCGAAAGACGGAAGACACGGTGAAGCGCGCCGCTCTTAAAAAGACCATGCGCAAGGAAATATTTGCCGGCTTCTCCGGAGTCGAGCCAAAGACTCAACGAGGGCAGAAACGCGACGCTCTTCAGCGGCACCGACGCTGTCCACGTGCGCCACCGCCCTACGGGCGTGCGCGTGAGTGGCTTCAATTCGAAGTTCGCTTGGTTCTCGATACGAGGTCGGGAATTGTGAGAGGTCCAAAGCAGTGCATCGAAAGATTCCGATCCGAAAGGAGCACTGTAGATGATCTTGGTCGCGTCTTTTTCAGTGCCGTCTTCAACCCCTAAAACGCGGTAACGCGTATCGAGTTTCGAATCTTCCAGCAGCGCCTTGCGTGGAAACAGAGCCCATCTCGTGGACTTTCTCTCGGAAACAGAAACGGGATTCTCGTTCACCCAATTCCATGAAACGCCGTCTTCAGCCGTCCATGGGCGTGGAGTGAGATCGTTCCAAATGCCGAGGCTTTGGATCTTACGGCGCAGGGCGAGAGGAATTTTCGAGGAGCTCGAGCGTCGCGGCTGCGCGCTCGCGAAATCCTCGAGACGTTCGTGTTCGTGATGGTTGAAATGGATATGCCATTCAAGATCGCATTTCTCCGGAGCCTCGGTCCCAAACAGCGAAGACACGATCTGTTCGGGCAAACAGATGCCCACGTCGGCTTGCTCGTCGGGCGAAACATCCTTGGCCGCAAGCAACCATTTGATCGAGGCTTCGGGATGCTTTTTCTCCAAGGCCGTCAGGGCCATACGGGCTGACACGTTGCAACCGACGATGGCGAACTTTTTGGATGCAAGGGCGCTCATTTCCTCTTAGATCATAGCAAATCTCATGGGAAATGCTTTGGTCTTGATCTTAATCGCGACGTTCGGCGTCGTATGGGGACGTTTCGCTCATATCGGCGCGTGGGCGGCCTTTCGGAAGCTTTTCAAAGCACCAACTTCCGAGCTCAAGACGGCGTGGTATTGGGGCGTGGGATCCATCACGACCGGCCTGCTTTTTGGGTTCGCCCTGCTGGCCATGGCACTTCCTCCTCTTCTCGTCCACGTTTTCGCTAAGTCCGAAGAGGTTTCGGTGTCCTTGATTGCTCTCGGAATTATTGTCATGTTGAGCCTCGCCTGGTTGGTATCGCTCAACCGCTACCGCGTGATCGTCGAAAATTTCTATCCGGACCAAGAGATCTGAGATGATTCCCCGAGCCGTTCTTTTCGATCTCGACGAGACTCTGCTCACGTCGGATGCGGACGAGTGCTGGCGTCGGATTTTGGAGCAGAAGTTTCCGGGAACGAGAATTTTCGACGGTTTTCTCCTCAGCCGTGATCGATTTTGGCACGATCCCGCTGGCGACAGTCGCGCTAAGCTCTCGATCGCCCAAGCCGACACTTTCATCCTAGAAAAGACCTTGGAAGCCTGCGGCATCGCCGACACAAGCGCAGCTTTCGAAACCGCCGCCGAAGTTGGCCAACAGATTATCGAGTCCACACGCTTTTTTTCCGGAGCTCGCGAAAAACTCGAAGAGATCCGTGCGCTCGGCATTCCTATGGGACTGATCACGAACGGCAGTCAGCAGCGCCAACGCGAAAAAATCACTCAATTCGGTCTTGAAGATTTCTTCGCGTCCATCGTCATCGAAGGCGAAATGGGTTTCGGTAAACCGGATCTTCGCGTCTTTCAGCATGCCTTGAAAATGTTGGACGTCGTGGTCGATCACCGTGCGTGGATGGTTGGCGATCGACTCGATTTCGACGTCGCTCCGGCCCAGGCTCTCGGCATGCGTGGAATTTGGCGTGCTCATGCAGACACGCCCCGCCCCGTAGGATCTACGGCAATTCCCGACCTCGTTCTTGCTTCCGTCTCGGAACTCATCTTAGATGATGGGCTATGACCGAAGAAGAGATCCTTTCCGAATACCGCAAGATCGCAACCCTCGGCAGCATTTCCAGCCTCTTAGGTTGGGACCAGGAATCGCACATGCCTTCAGGCGCTTTGAATCTTCGCCTCGATCAACTTGCTCTTCTCTCCACGCTCTCTCATAGCCGCATGACGTCCTCGTCTTTCGTGGATGCTATTCTTTCGAGTCCTTCGAAGTCGGCACATATCGAACGTTTGAAAATTGAAGTCGCCAAGCAGCGTGCGCTCTCAAGCGATTTCGTCGAAAAACTTTCCCGTGCTACGGCCGAATGCACTGAGATTTGGAAAAAAGCTCGCGCGGAAAAAGATTTCGAAATGGTGCGCCCGCATCTTGAAACTCTGATCGCTCTCAATCAGCAGCGCATCGCCGCTTTCCGCAAGGATCCTATCCTCAAAGCACGCTTCGATGGCCTCAGCGATTACGAAGTTCTCCTGGGCGAATACGATCCCGGTCTTAAGGCCGCGACGGTTCGCAAACTTTTGGGCGACGTGGCGATCGGACTTAAGGCACGCATTCCTAAGATTCTCGAACGTCAGAAAGCGCGCGCGCAACAAAGAGACGCGGCACTGCCTCGTCTCGCAATGCCCCTTCCCGAGCAACGCCAGCTTCTGAATACCGTGATCGACGCCTTCGGCTTTGATCGCGCACAAGGACTCATCGCCGAGTCGACCCACCCCTTCTGCGGCGGATCGGAAGACGATGTTCGCATGACCACGCGGTTCCGCGAATCGGACTTTACGGACTCTCTCTCGGGAGCGATCCACGAGTGCGGGCACGCGCTCTACGAACAGGGATTGCCGCGCGAAACTCTGCGCACGCCCTGCGGCCGTAGCGACTCGATGGCGATCCACGAATCCCAGAGTCGTCTCTACGAAAATTTCATTGGGCGCTCCCGGCCCTTCTTCCGTTACCTTTCCACGCTGAGTGATCGCAAGCCCGAAGAACTCGATCTCATTCTGAACTGGAGCGAGCTGACGAGTATCCGCGTCGACGCGGACGAGGTGACTTACAATTTGCACGTCGTACTCCGAATGGAACTCGAAGAAAAACTCATCAATGGCGAACTCGATGCGCGCGATCTGCCGCAGGCCTGGCGCACTCGCTTCAAGGACCTTTTCGGCTACGACGTCGCCGACGATGCGGAGGGCTGTCTCCAAGATATCCACTGGTACTCCGGTGCGTTTGGGTATTTCCCGAGCTACGCCTTAGGGAACTTGCTCTCGGCCGAACTCTTCAAGGAATATGAGAGCGTCGATTCCTCGTGGGCGGAGCGCGCGGAGCAGGGCGATTTCAAGAAACTGCGTGAGTTCCTGCGTGAACGCGTGCACGCCCTCGGTTGTTTCGAAGATACGCCCACTCGGATTCGCAAGATGCTCGGCGGTCGCGATTTCGGAACCGAGGCTTTTCTCGCTTACATCGACCGCAAGTATCTGCCTTAAGCGATCTGAAGCGGCGACGTTGCGGAGCCGAGACGGATGAGCGCGTCGTTCTCAAGAACCCACAGCGAACACGACGTTTGCTGGACGGACCTCGCTAGAGCGCGAGCGAGTTCGTGGTCGCGTATCGGCGCGGATTTCGGCAGGAAACGCTGGAGCGGGTTGACCAGCGGTTTTGCGAGGGAAATCGAAAGACCTTCGAAGAAACGTGATTCCGATCTCTCACCCATGAGCAGCGAAGGCTTGGCGATCACGAGTTTCGGAAAACGGAGCTCTTTGGCGTAACGCTCGAGATGACCTTTCACGCGCAGGTATCCGAAGAGCGACATTTCATCCGCGCCTCGCGAGCTGAGCAGGACGACCTTTGGAACCCCGCAGTCGCGGGCTGTTCCGAGAACCGCGTTCGCTAGCGTCCACTCGATGCGCTGAAATTCGGCAAAAGATCCGGCGCGCGCGCGCGTTGATCCGAGGCAGTAAAACAGAGCGTCGATTCCCTGGAAGATGTCGCGATGCTGGGTGCCAAGAACGTCAAAGTTCACGACGGGAG
>JBDSDI010000209.1:0-3457 GCA_039920645.1 Bdellovibrionota bacterium
AAACCATGACGAGGTCCGCCGGCAGAATCACGCGATACTTGAGCGCGAGCCCCGCAGCTTCCATGAGGAGCTTACCCGAGGGAATGTTCTTCAGCGGACGCCCGTGATAAGGCGAGAACATGTTGTAGATGTCGTGGCTAAGAAGCTCGATGGTGCGCGAGGTGCGCGTGCCCTCGAAGGCGGGCGAAAGCTGGACGTATTCTTGGACGAGCCATTCGTAATCTTGAGTAAGGATCGCCAAAAACATGCTCACAACTGCTCGACGCGACGATTCCGAAAGATGTCCGACGGCACCGAAGTCAAGGAGTCCCATGCGGCCGTCCGGCAGCACGAAGATGTTGCCGCCATGAGGATCGCTGTGGAAAAGACCATCGACCATGACGGACTTGAAGAATGCGTCCATGCCTTGGCGAAGGACGTCACGCGTATCGACGCCGAGAGCGCGGATTCCTTCGGTATTGGAAAGCTTCACGCCCCGAAGGCGCTCCATCGTAAGGACGTCTTCCGATGACAGATCGGTAAAAGGTTTCGGAATGCAGAGGAAGGGAACGTCCGCGAAATTATTGCGGTAGCCTTGGATGTTGTAGAGCTCGCGCGTGAAATCGGTTTCGGCGAGCAGCGAACGTTTGAATTCCTGGACGAGTTGGCGTGGGCGAAAAGTCTTCAACTCGGGGATGGACGCTTCGATGAGCTGAGCGATGAGTTCAATGATCTCGAGATCTTGCTTGAGGGCTTTTTTTACGCCGGGTTTTTTCACCTTGACGACAACGTCGTCGCCTTCGAGCGTACGGGCCGCGTGGACCTGCGCGATGCTCGCGGTGGCCATCGGTTCGGTATCGAAACTCGAGTAGGCATCCTGAATGCGTCGACCTAAAGATTCCTCGATGATGGGAATAATTTCTGAGATCGGCACGGCGGTCACGTTGTCCTGCAATTTCGCAAACTCTTCGATGAATTCTGGGGGCACGAGATCGGGTCGTCCCGATAGAACCTGGCCGAGTTTGATGAACGCGGGACCGAGGCGCTCGAAGAGCATGCGCGTCCGCTCGGGCATTGAGGCGTTGAGCGCGAGGCGATCGGTGCGTTTCGAAGTGACCAGACCTTTGAGGCCGAGCTGTTCAAGCAGGGTGCCAAAACCGAACTGGGTCATGACGCCGGCGATCTCGCGCATGCGCTTCAAATTCTTTGCGGCTTGCCTGAGTTTCGTAACGCGCGAAATGACCGATGCCATAGCGTTTCCTTATCCAATCCACTCGATCGGTTCAAAATCGATTTTGCGAGTTTGAGTATCGACGGCCACGAGTCGCACTTTGAGACGGTGTCCGAGGTGTAGAACTTTCTTACCGCTCGTGACGTAGGCCATGCGTTGGGCCATGTACTGGAAACCGCCCCAGCGGTAGAGCGTGTCGGCGTTGATGAGACCGTCGACGAAGTGTCCGTCGATCTGACAGAACGCGCCTTTTTCGGTCACGCCGCTGATCCAGGCATTGAACTCTTCGCCGAGCTTGGGTTCCATGAAACGACACTTCTTGATTTCGATGAGCTTACGTTCGGCGTCCATCGCGGTGCGCTCGGCATCGGAACAATGCAGACAGCGCGCTTCGAGATCTACGGAAGGATCGAATCCGTCGCGGATCCCAATGCCTTCCTTGATAAGACGGTGAACCATAAGGTCGGGATAACGCCGGATTGGCGAAGTGAAGTGCGTGTAGTCGAGCGTCGCGAGCGCGAAGTGACCTTTGCGCGCTGTCGAGTAGCGAGCTTGCTTAAGCGTGCGCAGCATGAGCGGCTGAAGCGCGCGAAGCAGTGGGTTCTCTTCGTCGAGATCTTTGCGAAGGCGTTTGAGGAGCGTGGAATAATCTTGGGCGTGCGCGAGGGGTGACCCTTCGCTCGACTCTTCCTTGCCGCCCTTGTCGCCGCCTTGGCGGCGTTCCCACTTGCGGCCGAGAAGTTCAACCACGTTGATCCCTTGAAGAGAGAGGAAGTCGACGAACTCTTTGGACTTGCGGGGGTCGGGTTCCTCGTGGATGCGGTAGACGCCCGCTTTGCAGTGTTCGTGCAGAAAGCGCGCGGTGCAATCGTTCGCGATGAGCATGCACTCTTCGATGAGGCGGTGGGCGGTGATACGCGTGCGGGGCTGGATGTCGCGCACGCTGCCGTCGGGATTGAGAATGATCTGCGCTTCGGGAATATCGAGATCGATGGCGCCGCGTTTGTCCTTCGCTTCGTGGAGACGTTCGAAAACGTGGACGAGCGTCGTGAGACTTTCAGAAAGAGGTTCGAGGTCCGCGATAGCCCAGGTGTCTTTTTCGATGAAGGCCTGCATCTGTTCGTAGGTGAGACGTCTCTTAGAAAGCATGAGGCCCTCGTAGAACTGATAATCTACGACGAGACCCTTTTTGTTGATGACGCATTCGCAAACGAGGCAGGGACGGTCTTCATTCGGATTCAGCGAACAGACTCCGTTGGAGAGAACTTCGGGGAGCATAGGCACGACGTGATCGGGGAAGTAGACGCTAGTCGCTTTCTCGTACGCTTCACGGTCGAGGGCGGTGCCGGGTTTTACGAAGAGCGAGACGTCGGCGATCGCGACCCACAGACGAATATTTTCGGGTCCTTCGGCTTTGGCGCAGACGGCATCGTCGAAGTCGCGGGCGTCGCGTCCATCGATCGTGACGAGCGGCAGATGACGAATGTCTTTGCGCGACGGACTGAGACGTTCTTTCCAGCGCTTGGCGCCTTCTTCGGCTTCGGCAGCGGCAACCGCGGAAGCTTCGCGTGGCCACGAGGCTTCGAGCAGACAGCGGAGCGTATCCATGGACGGAGCCTTGGGGTCCTCGAAAACTTTTTCGATGCGCGTGAGGCCCGGCAGTTTGCTGGGATACTCGAGGATTTGACAAAGAACGCAGGCGCCGTTCTTCAGACCCTCGGGAATTTTCGCTTCGGGTTCGAGCTTGAAGACATGATTACGGTCGCGGGTTTCCATCGGCACGATGAGCGCGCCGCCTTTGTGCGGGCGATAGAGACCGAGGAATTCTTTTTGATGGCGGCGGACGATTTCGAGAACCGTTCCGCGCATTTTGCCGTCGTCGAAACTTTGGGTGATCTGCACGCGCACATCATCGCGGTGCATGACGTTGGCGAGAGATTCCTTGCCGATGTAAACGTTAGGGTAAGCGGGATTCGAGGGAATCAAAAATCCGAAGCCGTCCGCGTGAATGTCGACGCGACCTTCGATAATCTGCGGGGGTTTGGTTTTGTCATTACCGCCTGCAGAGTTTCCGAAAGGCGAAGGGCGGGGACCCGTACGTGCTCCCGCTTCGGCGCGACCAGCTCCCTCGGTGCGAGGTCCTTCGCCGCGACGCGAACGCGAACCTTGGCTCTGGCGTTTTTCGGGTTGATCTTTTCGAGACGAGCCGCGACGTGGAGTACCGCGGCCACCATTACCGCCCGTGCT
>JBDSDI010000210.1:0-5678 GCA_039920645.1 Bdellovibrionota bacterium
CGTCGGCCGACACCGCTTGCTGCCGATCCAAATCAATTGTCACGTCGCCGATCCGCAGTTGCTTCACCTCTTCTTTTTTCTTTTCCGACCGCTCGAGCTTGGCCTGGATGCGAACCTTGAGTTCAAGGGGATGAATCGGTTTGCAAAGATAATCTTCGGCACCGAGACGAAGCGCGGTCAATTTATTTTCGATATCGGTCGAAGCGCTCAGAAAAATCGCGGGAATTCCGCGACCTTCGAAGTAGTCTTTTTGAACGGAATAAAAACGGATACCATCGCCGTCCGGAAGACTCACGTCGATCACGACGAGGTCACACGGCGCGTTTGTCGCGAAGTAATCTTTCGCTTCTTTGAGGGTCGAACACATTACGAGCGCGAAGTCCTTCAAGGTCCTCTTGAAAATCTCTTGGTAGTCCGGTTGGTCCTCAATACAAACAATTGTTTTCATAGGTCAACTCGCCTCATGGTAAATTCTTAATACTGTCTACAATTCTCATCAACACGCGAACCCTAAACTCATAAACATAGGAAGAATTGTCCCAAGGGACAGGAGGGAATCTTATGTTTACGCTTAAATTCTCGGGATTCGAACCCGACACCAAACTCTTGGATGATATTTATATCTCATCCAACTCGGTTTACAACGCGCTGCCTATCGATTCGGATTTGAACGTGACTCTGACGCAAAGCCCTCAAAAGGACCTTTTTCGCTGTATCGTTCAGTTCAACTCACTTTGGGGTCATTCCGAGGCCCATGAATCCTGGATCAACCCGAAACAGGCCCTGCATGCCGCACTGGTCTCCATTTCGGACGATATCAAGGCACTCAGAACCTCGATCAAATCCATCGTCAGCTAAGCCACAAAAAGATCTTTTATTAAGGGGGAAAGATGCGCACTCAATCTCATGTCCAAACACCACCAGCACGCTTTGCCGCTAAAGCGGCTTCGATCGAGGAATTCTTCGAGGATCACATGTCCCGAAGCGAACTCATGCTCGACGAGCTGGATGAAAAACTTCATGTCGAAAAAGAACAGTACCCTGAAGACGAAGTGGTCGAAGATCCCGAAGAGTGGATCCACTCGCTGTATACGCGAGACATCACCCCTCGCCTCTAAGTTTGGAATCCAGGAGTGCCGTGAGGTCGCAAGACCCCGCAGGCACTTCGAAGCCCGGAAGGTACCGTCGCCGCAGTACCTTCCGGGCTCTTTTTTTGTCGATGTTGCCTTAGCCGCCTACTGCGCTTAAAAGTTTTGCATGCGTAGAATTGCTTTCTTGGGTCTTGGAAATATGGGCGGTCCCATGGCCGCGAATCTGCTCAAGGCGGGATTTGAAGTTTCGGTCTTCGATATTCAGGAAGCCGCTCGCGAACGCTTCCGCGAACTCGGTGCTAAAGTTTCTTCCACCGCCGAAGGAACGCTTCACAACGCCGAATGTGTCATCAGCATGCTTCCCTCGAGTCCGCACGTCGAAAGTCTCTATCTGGGAAGCGATGGACTTCTAAAAAAACTCGATCCCAAAGTTCTCGTGATTGATTGTTCCACGATCGCTCCCCAGAGCGCACGTAAGGTCGCCGCTGAGGCCGCCAGCCTTGGCATTACCATGATCGATGCTCCCGTCTCCGGCGGTACGGCGGGCGCCACTCAGGGCACTCTGACTTTCATCGTCGGCGGTCCCTCCGCGGCACTCGAAAAAGCGCGCCCTCTGCTGCAAGCGATGGGCAAGAATATCTTCCACGCGGGCGATTCCGGCGCAGGCCAAGTCGCTAAGATCTGTAACAACATGCTCCTCGCGATTCATATGGCCGGCACCGCAGAAGCGCTGAACCTCGGCGTGGCGAACGGTCTCGATCCCAAGGTCCTCTCCGAAGTCATGGCCAAGAGCTCCGGACGCAACTGGTCGCTTGAAGTCTACAACCCCTGGCCCGGCGTCCAGGAAAACGTCCCCAGCTCGCGCGGCTATTCCGGCGGCTTCGGATCGAAACTCATGCTCAAAGACCTCGGCCTTGCGCGCGAGGCTTCGCAAAGCTCCGGCGCTTCGATCCCCCTCGGTCAAAAGGCCTTCGAACTCTACGCCAAGCACTGCGAAACCGACGGCGCTGCTCTCGATTTCTCGGGCATTCTCCAGTCCTTCCGCGACGGGCTTCTCAAGTGAGTCATACGGCACTCGGCGAAGCCGAAATCGCGCGGGAACTCGCGAACCTGAGAGAGTGGTCGTATACGAACGGTAAACTCGTGCGCGATTTAAAATTCAAGGATTTCAAACAGGCTCTCGCTTTCATGAACACGGTCGGCGCCAAAGCCGAAGCCATGAATCACCACCCCGAATGGACGAACGTGTACAACCGTTTGCACATCGAACTCGTGACCCACGATGCGGCACCTCCGAAAGGTGCCGTAAGCGATCTCGATTTCAGTTTAGCCCGCTACATCGAAGAACAACTGCCGAACGTTTAATATCTATGACCGCGGCTTTTTACCAGACGCGTCCCGAGACCGATACCGTCTTCCTTATGGATCTCTACCGCCGTATCCGCGGCATCCCCGATCGGGCCGAATCTCACTACGAACGTCATGCGCGTCAGCTTGGCGAAGCCAGTTTTTTTCGTAGCTACATCGTGATGCATGAAGGCCACGATGTCGGACTTCTCGAGTACGGCAAACACCCTTTCCTCGAAGCCACGGACGAAGCCTGGATCGACCTGCAGCTGAGTCCCACGGCCGCCTGCGATGAGGCGTCCCTGCGCGGGCTGCTCGACTGCGCCGAAGAAGATATGGCGCATCGGGGATTCCTAAAATTTCACATGGAGTCGCGCGACCCCCGTTTAGTGCCGCTGCTGCCGCTCTTCGGCTGGGTCCAGCGTTCCTTCGCCTTCGTGAAGACACTCGGGCAATAAAAAAAGGGTTTCTCCTTTTCAGGAGAAACCCTCGGTTCTTCGCGAATCGTGAAAGCGAATTAAGCTTTACGAGCTGCGTAGTACTCGGCCAGAAGACCTTGTTCGAAGGGGAACGGGATGTTGGTCGCGTTGGGTTTTTCCTTGAGGGAGCCGACGGGAGCGTCGCCTTCGGTCTTGGAAAGGTAGTCCGCGAGTTCGAGGCGAGGAGCGGTCTTCGCTTGTTGGAAGTTCGTGCTCTTGTAGCCCTTGTCGGTAAGTTTCACTTCGGCGCCGACGGCGACGAGAGCAGAACCGATCGAGAGTTTTTCGCCGTTGACGAGAACGTGTCCGTGGCGAACGAGCTGACGAGCAGCGCGAATGCTAGGAGCGAACCCGAGACGGAAGACAACGTTGTCGATGCGGCTTTCGAGACGGCCGATGAGTTCGTTGACCCAGTCGGTGGTCTGACCCTTTTTCGCGTCACGAACGAAACGACGGAGTTGCTCTTCGCGGAGGCCGTAGTGGAAGAGGATCTTTTGTTTTTCTTCGAGACGGAGTGCGTACTCGGAGAGTTTGCGACGTTGGTTGCCGTGCTGACCGGGTGGGTAAGGACGACGATCGAGGGCGCCGGGTTTGCCGAGGCCAGGAAGTTCCGTCGAGAGACGGCGTTGGCGCTTAAAGCGCGGTGGAATCACGGAGTTCTTTTTTGCCATTTGAAGAGCCTTTCGTTTTTGCCTTCATCGCCTCATTCGCTTTCGCTTCCGAGGCTTTACCCTGGGGGCTTGTCGGAGCACTCGCTCCGGGCCGGTCGAAGACTTGGCTTCGCGCTACCGAGGGCCTTTCCGGCCGTTTTTATTGGAGCTTTGGAGATAGCTCAGGCCCAACGGGCAAGTCAACCGACAACAGCGGTCTTTCGGACCCGCAGCCTCGCAATCTCGGGCTTAGTCCTGAGCGTTCACGACGGCCCGGCGCGCAGAATACGCGTCGCTGACGACGGGAATATCGCCCTTGAAGGAATACAGGAAGGTTCCGGCAGGAATCTCGTTGCGGAGCCACTTCGCGTCCTCGGGGTAAAGAACGGGGCAGCCGGAACTGCGACCGCTATTGTCGGGAGCATGGTCGACGCTGGATCCGATCGGACGTGTGAAATAGTCGGCCGAGTGGATTTTGATCTCACGCTGGTCGCTGCCCATGTTTCTGTTGTGAGCGTCGAGACCTTCGATGCGAGTGGCATTGGCGAGCGAGCTGTTGCGGTCGGGGCCTTCGAGGAGCATCGCGCCCCAGGTGCTCGCGTTGGAGCCAGGCTTATTGGAGACGAAGGCGACTTTATCGTGCGGGTTCGATGCGCCGATGCCATTGCCGCTTCCATGACCCACGAACGACGAACGCAGGACTTTGCCCGCTTGCATGTCGAGAACCCAGAAGCGCTTCTGTGAGGTTTTGCGCGTGAGGTCCATTACGACCATGTAGCGCGAGTTGCGAACCTTGCCACTGTCGCGGTATTTCGACCAGCTTTCCATGGATTCTTTGAGCGCCGCGCGAGGCACGCCTTGCGAGACGAGACTCTCGACGAGGTTTTGCGATGCGGGTGCCGCTGAGACGTTGGGCTTTTCAACAGACGTCGTGCCCTCGACGGATTTTTTCTCTGCTGTCTTTGCTGGAGCATGATCCTCATGAGTTTGGCTCTGAGTTTCGCTCAGATCGGGAGTGAATTTTCTCGTACGTTGTTGTTGTTGGGCAATGATCGGGGTCGGCGCGGGAATGGGGCGAGTCTCTTGCGCGAAGGGTGGCGTGGGCTGCGCGAGCACCCTTAGGGGTGGTGTCGGTAGAGGAGGCACTTGAGCAAGCACAACGGGAATCGCGGGTACGACTGCGGGTTGTGGGGTCGTGGTCGCGAGGGGGTCCGCAGACGCGGTCGCAGCGACAACGGTCGCTGCGACAAGCGGCGTGGAATTTGTCGCAGGCACGGGCGTCGCTTCGGGGTGAGCGGTCGCAATTGTTTCATGCGTAGCGACAGGCTCGGTCCCGGAGGTCGTTTCCGCGATACTCAGAGTTTGAGATTTTTCCTCTGCGAGATCGGGGACGTCACGGTCAGCTTCGCTACGAGCGGCGGCGCCCGAGAATGAAAAAACGTGTCCCGACGTGTGCGAGGTGCGCCGGCGAGAAGCGGAATCGTGCGAGGACCTTTCGGAATGCGAGGGTTTCTTTGAAACGGGTTCGGTCGCAACGATGACTTTCGGAGCGGATTGTTTTTTCTTGATCGGGGCAAGGACGCCGGGTTCGCCGCTCTTCATGCCGCAGTTGTAACGAGCCGAAAGTCCCTTGGATTCAACGAAGCTCTGATACTGCCCCTCGACACTCGCCGCGAGCTGGGAAACGTAAGGAAGGGAATTCGGATTGCTGAAATCGAGCGACGAAACCGAATCCATCAGAAGCAAAAAACCTTCTTCGACGCGCGCGCGAATCTCCTCGCCGTCTTTATCGGCGAAGCGCATCTTCAGCGCACTGCGAATTTCGGAGTAATAGAACATTTTCGCCTCTTGAGACGAATTGCCAAAAGATCCGATGCCGCTGCGAAGGAGCTGCCCGAGACCGACCACGGTTTCCGAAAAATTCGAGCAGCCAAGATGGCCGACCGCGAGCGAGACTTGAAGGCTCATCTCTTGGCTCACTTGAAGATTGCGTGCATAAGCGAGGGCGGGATCTTGAGTCAGCCCCTCGGCCGCATAGACGTTTTGGAAAGAGTAGTTCTGCGAGGAGCCTTGAAGCTGACGAAAATCTTGGGTCGAAGGGAATGGCGCGT